>JAENXO010000017.1 GCA_016649455.1 Gemmatimonadota bacterium
CGGTACTCGATCCCGTCGTACATCCGGCCGAGGACTCGGGCCGTGTCGGCCACGGACTCCTTGTGACCGATCTGCGAGCCCGTGGGGCCGAGATAGGTCACATGCGCCCCCTGGTCGTACGCCGCGACTTCGAACGCGCAGCGAGTGCGGGTGGACGTCTTTTCGAAGATCAGCGCGATATTGCGGCCGGACAGCCGGTGCTGCTCGCGGCCGTCCCGTTTCGCCTGCTTGAGGGTGAAGGACAGATCGAGCAGATAGCGGATTTCCTCCGTCGTGAAGTCAAGCAGCTTGAGAAAGCTGCGTCCCTTGAGATTCAAGCGTGCCTCTCCCGGAAAGGGCAGATTCGTGATTGCACGGCACCCGCCCGCCCTGAGTGGCGACACGGGTGCCTGGGTCGGGCGGGAATATAGCGCGACCGATCGTCCGACGCGGCCCCTGTCCGACAAATGGTACAGGGCCCGCTTCCTACGCCTCCTGTGTCACCGGCGTGGCTGCCCTGGCCTCCTTCTTCGACCTGGACTTCTCGACCCTTCCCTGGATGATCACGTAGAACGCGGGGATCAGGAACACGCCGCTCACCGTGGCGATCAGCATCCCGAACAACACGGCCGTGCCGAGCGACACGCGGCTCGCCGCGCCGGCTCCCGACGCGACCGCCAGCGGAATCACGCCGAGAATGAATGAGAACGCCGTCATCAGGATCGGCCGGAATCGCAGCAGGGCCGCGGTCTCGGCCGCCTCGATGACGTCTTTCCCTTCCTCCCGCTGCTGCTTGGCGAACTCCACGATCAGAATCGCGGTCTTGGCAGCCAGACCAATCAGCAGCACGAGACCGATCTGTGTGTAGATGTTGTTGTCCAATCCCCTGAGCCCCGTGCCCAGCATTGCCCCGAGGATCGCCATGGGCACGCCCATCAGCACCGCCAGCGGGATCATCCAGCTCTCGAACTGCGCCGCCATGAACAGGAACACGAAGATGATCGCGAGGCTGAAGATGATCGGCGCCAGGTTTCCTGCCGCGAGCTGCTGGAAGGTCACGCCGGACCACTGGTAGCCCATCTGCGGCGGCAGGTATTCGCCAGCCAGCTTCTCCATCTCCGTGACCGCCTGTCCTGATGACCTACCGGCCGCCGGAACCCCGGTGATCGTGGCGGCCGGGAACATGTTGAAGCGTGTGATGACGTTCGGGCCCACCGTGTCCCGCACCTGCGCCAGCGTTCCCATGGGGATCATGTCGCCTGCCGCGTTCCTCACCTCAAGGCGATCGATGTCGGACACCCGCGAGCGGAACTGTTCGTCGGCCTGCACCTGCACCTTCCAGGTCCGGCCGAAGATGTTGAAGTCGTTCACATAGGCCGACCCCAGGTTCGCCTGCAGCGTGTTGAACACACTCTGCAGGGGAACCCCGTACGTCTTGACCCGATTCCGGTCCACGTCCACGAACAGCTGCGGCACGTTGGCGGTGAAGTTCTGATTGAGCCGCTCCACCCCGGGACTCGCGTTGCCGGCCACCACCATGTCCTGGGCGAAGATCTGCAGCTGCTGAAGACCCAGGCCGCCCCGGTCCTGGAGCTCCATCGAGAAGCCTGTGGCGTTTCCGAGGCCGACGATGGGCGGCGGTCCGAATGCGAACGCCGTCCCCTCCTGCAGCGAGAAGAGATAGCGCTGCATGTTGGCCATCAGCGCTTCGACATGCTCTTCCTTGCTGCGATCCGACCAGTTGTCCAGTGTCGCGATTACGGCGCCGAAATTGGATCCCTGGACCGCGTTCAGGAACGAGTAGCCGCCGATCGTAATGTAATTCTGAACGCCGCTCGTGTTCGCGAGAACCAGGTTGACCCGATCGAGAACCTCCTCGATGCGCTCCATCGAGGCCCCATCCGGGAGCTCGACATTCACGAAGAAGTAGCCCTGGTCCTCATCCGGGATGAAGCCGCCGGGAATCATGTTGAAGCTGAGGAACATCGCGACCATAAGCCCGGCAAACATCACCAGTACCATCCTCGGTCGCCGCACCAGACCCTTCACGGCTCCCATGTACTTGTCGGTGGTGATCTCGAAGTACTCGTTGAACTTCGTGAAGAAACGGCCCCTCTTCTCGGACGAGGGGCGCAGCAGCATTCCGGCCAGGGCCGGACTGAGCGTCAGTGCGTTAATCGACGAGAACACGGTCGCGATCGAGATCGTGATGGCGAACTGCTGGTACAGCCGACCGGTCAGCCCGGGCATCAGAGCCGTCGGCACGAACACGGCGAGCAGGACCAGGGTCGTAGCGATGATCGCCCCTCCCACCTCCTCCATCGCCTTCGCCGTGGCCGCCTTCGCCTCCATGCCCTCCTCGTCGATCAGACGCATGGTGTTCTCGACGACCACGATGGCGTCATCCACCACGATTCCGATGGCGAGCACCAGGCCGAACAGCGTGAGGTTGTTGATTGACATCCCGAACAGCTTCAGCGCGAAGAACGTGCCGATTAGCGATACGGGGATGGTGACGGACGGAATGACCGTGGTGCGCCAGTCCTGGAGGAAGATGTACACTGAGAAGATCACCAGCAGAATCGCGATGATCAGCGTCTCGATCACCTCATCGATCGAGGCCTCGATGTACAGGGTCGAGTCATAGGCGATAACCGCCTCGAGTCCCTCCGGAAAGTTCTGCTCCAGCTCGGCCATGGCCTCCTTGATTCCACCGGCCACGGCCAGGGCGTTCGAACCCGGAAGCTGGTACACGGCGATCGCCACGCTGGGGGAACCGTCGAGCTGCACGTACCAGGAGTAGTCCTGCGCCCCCAGCTCGACCCGGGCTACGTCGCGTACGCGTACGAGCTCGCCCGCCCCGCCGGCCTTGACGATGATGTCCTCGAACTGCTGGACCGTTTCCAGGCGGCCCAGGGTGGTGATCGTGTACTGGAAGTTGAGGCCCGCCGGATTGGGAGGCTGGCCGATGGAGCCGGCGGCCACCTGTACGTTCTGCTCGCGCAGGGCCCCGATCACCTCGTCCGTGGTCAGGTTGCGGGACTTGAGCTTGCCCGGGTCAAGCCAGATCCGCATCCCGAAGTCCTTGGCCCCCATGGCCGTGACCTTACCGACGCCGCGAACCCGGGCCAGGACGTCGTTGATCTGGGTGGTCGCGTAGTTCGAGATGAAGATGTCGTCGTAGCGTCCGTCCGGAGAGATCAGGTTCACCATCAGGGTGATCTGGGTGGACTGCTTCTCGGTCTTAACCCCCTGGCGTTTGACATCTTCCGGCAACAGCGGCTCGGCAATCGACACTCTGTTCTGGGTGAGCACGGCGGCCATGTCCGGATCCGTCCCGATGTCGAACGAAACCGTCAGGTCCATCGTGCCAACCGAGGTGCTCTTGGACTGCATGTAGATCATGTTCTCCACGCCGTTTACTTCCTTCTCGATCGGCGTGGTGACCGTCTGCTCCACGACCTGGGCGTTCGCGCCCGGGAAGCTCGTGCTCACGGAGACCGTGGGCGGAGTGATGTCCGGCATCGACTCCACCGGCAGGGTCGGAATCGAGATCGTCCCCAGGATCACGATCACAATGGCGATGACCAGTGCGAACACCGGTCGGTAGATGAAGAAGCGGCTGAACATGGCCTACTCCTCCTCTCCGGATTCTCCGTTGGCGTCCGCTTCCAGGTCCGCCGTGGCAGCCTGCTGGCGCGCTGCCATCTCCTCGGCCGTGCGTGGCGTAACGGGCAGACCCGGCCGGGCCCGCAGGAGTCCGTTCGAGATGTAGGTGTCGTCGATGTCGATTCCGCTCTCCACGACGATTGTTCCGTCGGGCTGCGGCTGCCCGACCTGGACGTAGACGCGCTCGACGATGTCGTTCTCACCCACGAGATACACGTACTTGCCGCCCAGGTCGGTGCCGACCGCCCGTTCGTTTATGACCATCATGTCCTGCGCCTCGACCGCCATGACGCGCACGCGGACGAACAGCCCCGGGAAGAGCTGGTAGTCCGCGTTTTCGAACACCGCCCGCAGTTCGATCGTGCCGGTGCTCGGATCCACCGTGTTGCCGACGAAGTCGATGTAGCCTTCGAACGGGAAGCGGTCCTCATCCGCGGACGTTCCCACCAGCACCTTCGCCACAGCCTTCTGCGCCCGCACCGACGCGTCATCAAGCACCTCGGAATCCTCCACGGAGTCCATCACGGACGCGTCGTCCTGATCTCCGGCCTGGCGTTCCTCTTCCATCGCCTCGAGCATCCGGAGGACCGCCCACTCGGGAGCGTTGAAGAAAACGTGGATAGGTCTGAGTCTGTTCACAGTGGTCAACAGCGTCTGGTCGGAGTATCCCACCAGGTTGCCCGGATCGACGAGTCGGCGACCGACTTGCCCGGCGATCGGCGTTCGAACCGTCGTGTACTCGTAGTCGAGCTGCGCCCTCGTGAGTCGGGCGCGCGCGCCGAGGACGGACGCGACGGCGGCGTCCCGCGAGGCCTGTGCCCGATCCAGGTCCTGGCGGCTGACGGCATCTGTCTCAATCGCGATCTGCACTCGCTCCAGATTGGACTCCTTGAGCGCCGAGTCCGCGACCGCCGCCTTGAGCATGGCCACGGCCTCGTCCCGAGCCGCCTCCCACTGCTCCTGTTCGATGATGAACAGGACTTTGCCTTCATCTACGAGATCCGACGGCGTGAACCGCTGCTCCTGGAGCACGCCGCCAACCCTGGCCCGGATCTCGACCGACTCGACGGCTCGGGTCGTTCCGGTGAAGTCGACGAACGGCTGCACGGGCCGAATGACGGGCTGTGCAACCGTTACCTCCGGAGCCTGGCGGACGGGTCCGTCATCACCCCCGCAGGCGACGGACAGAGTCGTGGCAAGGGCGGTCGCAATGACAAAGCCGCGGGTATGCATGAAGTAGCCTGCTCTATCCGTGGTTGTGCGCGAGGAACTGAACACGTGATTCACTTGTCACCTCCAACCGGCGGAGGTGGCGTCTCTGCTTCGGCTGCCGCCGCCGTCACCTCGGCCTGACTCGGCGACCAACCGCCGCCCAGGGCCCGGTTGAGCGTGATCAGGTTGTTCCTCACCCGGCCGGCGCTTTCCGCCAGCTCGTCCTGTTGCCGGAACAGGGAGCGTTGTGAATCCAGGAAGTTCTGAAAGTTGGTGAGCCCCGACAGGTACTGCGTCTCGACCAGGTCTACGGCCCGCTGGGAAGCGCTCACTGCCTCGAACAGCCGGTCACGTCTCGTCTTTTCCTGGCCATAGGCCACGAGGGAGTTCTGTACTTCCTCCAGCGCCCTGAGTACCGTCTGCTCGTAGGCCGCCAGTGCCTGCGCCGTGCGAGCCTCTTCCGCCCGGATCCGGTTTCGTATCTTCCCACCTGTGAAGATCGGCCAGGTGATCTTCGGCACGATGCTCCAGAAGACACTGCTTCCTTCCGCCAGGTTGTCGAATTCCAGCGACTCGAGTCCGAGGGAGCCCCCCAGCGTCAGAGTGGGATACAGGTCGGCTGTCGCGATGCCGATTCGTGCCGTCTGGGAGGCCAGCAGGCGCTCGGCCTGTCGAATGTCGGGGCGGCGCCTCAGGAGATCGGCCGGTATCCCGTAAGCCACCTTGTCGTCGGGCTGCGGCAGGCCCGCGTGTTCCTGCAGCTCGTCGTGCAGGGAGCCGGGTGCTTCGCCGAGCAATACGGCCAGCCGGTTGAGCGACGCCTCGAGACCGATTTCCAGGACCGGGATCGTCGACTTCGTCTGCGCCAGGTTCTGCTCCGCTTGCGCGACGTCGAGGGCCGACGTGAGTCCAGCGTTGAACCGGTCGCGAGTCAACTCGAGACTGTTTTCCTGGGCGGCCACATTCTGATTGGCGAAATCCAATCGCGTCTGGAACGCCCGAGCGTCCACGTATGCCGAGCCAACTTCCGCGTAGAGCGTGACGAGAACATCCCGATAGTCCTCCACCGACGCCTGCAACTGGGCATCGGCCGCCTCGACCGTGCGCCGGATGCGCCCGAACAGGTCGATTTCCCAACTCAGGCTCAGCCCGGTGGACCAGGAATCGAATGGTTCGGTGAGCAGCGAACTCGCTCCCGCACCGGTTCCGTCGTCCGGTTGACCCGCCTGGGCCCCCTGAAGGCCATTCTCGCTGAGCTTCTGGTAGCTGTAGGCGCCGCCCAGCACGATGTCGGGCCAATAACCGCCCCTGGCGACACCCCGTATCGCGCGCGCCTCGGCAACCCGACCGACTGCGGCCTGCAGGTCCAGATTCCCGAACTCGGATCTCCTGATCAGCTCGGTGAGGAGCGAGTCGTTGAACGAGATCCACCACATTTCGAGATCGGTGGTATCCGCCTGCATCTCGGTCTCGACCGTGGTTCGCCACTGGTCGGGCACGGTTTCTACGGTGAGATCGGGCGGTTCGTAGTTCGGGCCTACGGCACACCCGGCAGCCAGCAGGGCCAGGGCAGCGCAGTACGCCGTAGGTCGAGCTCGGGACCTGGTCATCCGTCCACCTGTCCGTTCGGGATTGTCCTGCACGGATCTGCAATTGCGCTTGAAGAAGCTGCGCGAGGAGCAAATCCGACGCGACCGCTCAGAAGCGTATTCTGAGGACGTCGCCGGCGACGTCCTCAGAACTTGTAGCCGAGGGAGAAGGTGAGCCCATAGTCATTCGAACTGGTATCGGAACCGGGGGGGGCGCTATCGAAGTCGTCCCACACGCGCGCACCGACCGTAAAGTCCTTGATCAGTTCGTATGAGGCACGTCCGTCGAAATTGAGGCGGATCCGCCCGAGGTCGGTCATGCTCGCGTAGCCCGTCAGGCTCGTGGAGACGTCCAGCTTGGGCGTGTGGAAACGGTACGCCTGGTACGCGGCTCGCCCAATCAGCTCGAATGAATCCGTCACGTCAGTCGAGGTCGTGTATCGCTCACTCGAGTACGCCCCACCGGCCAGGAGGGTCGCGAACTGGCGGTGGGTGTGGAGCAACCGGTAGGCGGCGCCTCCGCCGGCCTGGAGACGGTAATCCAGCTGAATTTCGTTGTTCTGTTCCGCAGACAGGAATGCCTGGATGTCCCATCTCCCGGGGAGGATGCGCGTGCCGACCAGCGAGACGTTGTTGCGCCTGACGTCGTTCGCGCTGTCCTGCGTCTGCATGTAGGTGCTGCCCGTGAGCTGACCGGCCCACTTCTCGCCACGGTAGGTCACCTGCGAGGACGAATTCAGGGTGCGCGTGTTGTTCGCTCTGAGGACGTCGAAGCCAATATCGATATAGCCGTCGAGTCGGCTCCAGAACGTTTGCCTGATCGGTACGATTGACACGATCTGGGTCAGCGAGACGACCACCGTGTCGGTCAGAATCAACATCGCGGTTCTGTCTTCTGGTCCCGGGCCGATGCGGCCGAACTCTCTCAGTCCGGAAGCGAGCTCGAACTCGAAGTACTTGTCGCTCTGGAGGCTGACCACCTTCTCCCAGTCGACCTGCACCGTGCTCATCGCGTCGGTCTTGTAGCGAAGCTGGCCGCGGTCGAGCTCCTTGATCTCACCGACGATCTTGCCGCCGTTCTGGACCCGGAGTGTGTCTGTCTTCTGACCCAGCGCCTCGGAGGGAAGCAGGCCACTCGCGAGCACGAGCGCCAGCAACGACACTACGAGACCGGGCCCCGATCGACGTACGATCGGAGCCCGATCAGACCGCCGAAAGACCCGCCGGCGGAGTCGCTCAGTGCGCGAGTTGCGCGTCACGCCAGATCAGGCGGGCGTGATCGCGGGAGCGAGATAGACGTCCTGGATCAGGTTCAGCAGCTGGACGCCCTCCTTCATCGGACGCTGGAACGCCTTTCGGCCGGAGATCAGGCCGGTACCACCCGCACGCTTGTTGATCACGGCAGTGTGCACGGCGTCGCCGAAGTCGTTCTTGCCGGAGGCGCCACCGCTGTTGATCAGTCCGACGCGGCCCATGTAGCAGTTCGCTACCTGCCAGCGGCACAGGTCGATCGGGTGATCGGTGCCCAGCTTCTCGTACATCTGTTTGTCGAATTTCCCGAAGCTGGCGCCGCCCTCGTTCATCGCCAGGTAGCCGCCGTTGTTCTCGGGCAGCTTCTGCTTGATGATGTCGGCCTGGATCGTCACGCCCAGGTGATTGGCCTGTCCGGTCAGATCGGCGCTGACGTGGTAGTCTTTGTCCTTCTTGAACGCCGAGTTCCGGATGTAGCACCACAGGACCGTCGCCATGCCGAGGTCGTGCGCCAGCGAGAACGCCTCGGCAACTTCCTGGATCTGCCGGTCGCTCTCGCTCGAACCGTAGTAGATCGTGGCTCCGACCGCCGCGGCTCCCATCTCGTATGCTCTTTCGACGGTTCCGAACATGATCTGGTCGAACGTGTTCGGGAACGTGAGCAGCTCGTTGTGATTGAGCTTGACGAGGAACGGGATCTTGTGGGCGTACTGGCGCGCCACCGCGCCCAGCACACCGAAGGTCGAGGCGACTGCATTGCAGCCACCCTCGATCGCCAGCTCCACGATCTTCGCCGGATCGAAATAGTCGGGGTTCTTCGTGAAGCTCGCGACGCCCGAATGCTCGATCCCCTGGTCGACCGGGAGGATGGACACGTAACCCGTTCCGCCGAGCCGGCCGTGCGAATGAATCCAGGCGAGATTGCCCAGGACCCTGTTGTTGCGGTCCGAGGACGCCCACACCCGGTCGATGAAGTCAGGCCCCGGAATGTGGATCCGGTCCTTCGTGATGCCGGCGCACGTGTGGTCCAACAGAGACCTCGCGTCGTCGCCCAGGAGATTCAGGATTTCTTCATTCATGAGTCGAATCCGGATGTGTGAAGGTTGTTGCTCGGGGCACGGTCAACTCCCCGGCAAGATGCGATACGGAAACAGGATCCGCAAAGCCGGTCTGCCCGCATGTCAGAGCCATACCGGGTAGGACAGCATCATCCCGAATGCGCCGGTGAACAGCAGCGTACCCATGATGAGTATGCCGATGCGAACCCGGTCTTCCTCGAACTTCTCGGAGATCCCGGCGAAGAACAGGACCGACGCGAACACGACCGTGAGCAGCACGTACCGATCGGCTCGCTGGTCGTATTCCCGCGCCACGGTCCACCGGTCGCTCGCTTCTGCTTCCGCGGCGACCGCGAGCGAGTCCTCGATCACAGTGTATTCCGGCAGGATGAACGGGTGTGGCGGGGCGTCCGGGTTGTTTCGCGGATCGGTCGCCAGCCAGGCATCGACGGCACTGCGCATTCCCGGCCTGAATCGCTCCAGATAGAAGTCTTCCAGCGGCTCGTTGTCCGTCGCGATGGCGCCGATCCACTCCATGAACAGTGCGGCATCGAGCGACCGCCGCTGCGCCGCGAGAGATGCCTGGAGCGTCGCCCCCCGTCCAGCCCGGTGCGATTCGCCCAGTTGGAAGGATTGCTCGCCGCTCCACTCCGACGACTGATAGGCGCACCACGCCGTGGCGACGGTCGCGATCGACATCAGGACCGCCGACCAGGTCTCGAGCCGTCGTTCCCTCCGGGACACCTGCTTAGCCATCAGGTCGACTCCGTTTTCATTCCAGACCCCTGGCAGTTCAATCGCCGCTTCTAGTACTCGACCCGGTCGGTCTTCGCCTGCCACAACCGGAACGGTTCCCCGGCTCCATCGACTTCCACCCGGTACATGCGGATCCGCCGGTCACCCGGGAGAAGCTCGATCTCGTCATAGATGAACGCGTCGTCGAACCCGGCCGCGGCCGCCTCGTCGCGTTCGTTGGCGAAGAATACGGCGTCGGGGCGTGCCCAGTAGATCGCGCCGAGGCACATCGGACAGGGCTCGCTGGAGGAGTACAGCTCACAGCCCGCGAGCTGATGCGAGCCGAGATTCGTACACGCGTCGCGGATCGCCATCACCTCGGCGTGCGCGGTCGGGTCACGGCTGACGGTCACCCGGTTCTGCCCCTGGCCGACGATCTCCCCGTTTCGGACCACGATGGCGCCGAACGGGCCGCCGTTCCCCCTGACGCTTTCCGAAGCGAGCCGGACGGCTTCGCGTAGAAACCGGTCGCGGCTCACCCGGGACCTTCCGCTTCCGGCTCGACGGTCTCCAGGTCAGGAGGACTGCCCGAGAGAGCGGGCAGGACGACCGCCGGGAGAAACTCGGCGAAGGCCCTGCCGTAGATCTCCCACACGGCAATGAACAGCGCCGCGACCACCGGCCCGATGATGAATCCCACCGCTCCGAAGTAGAACAGTCCGCCCAGCGTACTGATCAGCACCATCAGATCCGGCATCTTCGTGTCCCGCCCCACGAGCGCAGGCCGGAGGAAGTTGTCTACCGTACCGACGACCACCAGGCACCACAGTCCAAGGGCGATCGCCATACCGGTCTTTCCGATCACGAACAGGTAGATGACGGCAGGAACCCAGACGAGACCGGTTCCGACGGCCGGAATGATCGACATGACGGCCATCACGGTTCCCCAGAACGCGGCTCCCTCGATCCCGGCGACCGCGAATCCCGCCCCGGCCAGCAGGCCCTGGACGACTCCGATCACCAGCGATCCCTTCAGCGTGGCGCGCGTGACGGAGAGAAACTTCTCCACCATCAGGTTCTCGTCCTCGGGCTCGAGGGGGATGTAGTACAGAACCTTCTCGAGCAGCTGTCTCCCTGACAGCAGGAAGAAGAAGAAGGCATACAGCATCACGAACGTGCTGAGGATGAACGAAGCCGTTCCTCTCGTGGCGGACGCCACACTGTTGACCAGAAACGATCCGACCATGCCGGCCAGCTCGCTGATCTTCGTCATCAACTGGAGCTGGTAGGGTTGCAGCCATTCCAGTCGGGGATTGCTCCACAGCAGCCTGTCGAGCTGGTCCGGCTGCTCGATCTGCCGCTCGATCCACGGGGCCACCGAATGGGTGACTTCCAACGCCTGGGCCGCCACGATACCCACGAATATCGACAGCGGGATGAACACGACCAGGATCAGTACGACGACCGTGGCGAGCGCTGCCAGCGCACGCCTGCCGCCGAACCAGTCCACGAACTTCCGATACATCGGGTGGAACATCCCGGCGAAGATCGCGGCTAGCAGCAGCGCCACCGCCATCCGCTTGATCATGCCGAAGAACACGATGCTGATGCCGAGCGCCAGCAACAGCAGGAAGACTCTTCCGAATTGCTCTCGCCGGAACTCGGTCAAGTCCATCGGTCTCTCGCAGAAAGGAGTTCAGGCCTGGTGCAACGTTCGCAGTTGGACACCCGAAGCAGGTAAAGTAGGCTTCCACCAGCCTTCGCGGGAGCCGGGTCCCGTAAACGCGGACCCGCGGTTGCCCTCGGGCGCGCCGGATTGTCCGCCCTCCCCGTGCTCCGTATGATCGTTCGGCCGTGCCCCGGGGCGGGCAGGCTCGCCTGGGCATGACAGGCCGATCACGATTCTGGACGACTGGAGGTCCGATGGATCCTGCGACGGGACAGCCGCGAGACACCTGGGGTTCGAAGGCCGCATTCATCCTCGCGGCGGCCGGAAGTGCCATCGGACTGGGCAATATCTGGGGCTTCCCGACCGTCGCCGGCCAGAACGGCGGAGCGGCTTTCCTGCTCATTTATCTCGCCGCAGTCGCGTTCATCGGTGCGCCTGTGATGCTGGCCGAGCTGATCGTGGGCCGGAAGACCGGACTGAACCCGGTCGGCGCGTTCAAGGCGCTGGCCCCGCGGACGGCCTGGGTATTCGTCGGTGGGTTGGGGGTACTAACCGGGCTCGCGATCCTCAGTTTCTATTCGGTAATCGCTGGCTGGACGCTGTCGTACATCTTCAAGTCGGCGATCGGCACATTCGGGCCCGAGGCCGACACGGCGGCGATCTTCGCCGAAGTGGCCGGAAATCCGATCCGGGCGATCGGCTGGCACTTCGCCTTCATGGCACTCACGATCTACGTCGTGCTCGGAGGCGTGCGGGACGGGATCGAGCGCTGGACGAAGGTGCTGATGCCGGTGCTGTTCGTTCTGCTGGCGGCGCTGGCGGTGCGGGCAGTGACGCTGTCGGGCGCCGCCGAGGGTCTGGAGTTCTACTTCAAGCCGGATTTCAGCAAAGTCAACGGAAGCGTGGTCCTGGCGGCGATCGGGCAGGCGTTCTTCAGCCTCAGTCTCGGCATGGGCGCGATGATCACCTACGGATCGTACGTATCGAAGCGTGACGACCTCGTCTCGTCCGCTGCATGGGTCACCGCATTCGACACGTCGATCGCCATCCTGGCCGGCCTGATCATCTTCCCGACTCTGTTCCATGCCGGGCTCGAGCCGGGAGTAGGGGGGCCAGGCATGGTCTTCGTGGTCCTCACTTCCCTGCTCTCCTCGATCCCGCCGGCCCCGTGGGGCGGAATCGTGTTTGGGACGGGCTTCTTCATGCTGCTGGGAATCGCCGCCCTGACCTCGAGCGTGTCGCTGCTCGAGGTACCGACCTCGTGGGCCGTGGATGAGCGCGGCTGGTCCCGGAAGCGAGCGGCGCTGCTGCTCGGCGCCATCGCCTTTCTGCTCGGAATTCCAAGCGCCCTGGCGAATGGAGCCGTTCCCTGGCTGACCTCCCTGCCGGGAGTCGGGACCGACTTCCTCTCGTTCCTGTTCACCCTGTTCGGTCAGTACTCGCTGGTGATCGGGGCGTTGCTGATCAGTCTGTTCGTCGGGTGGGTGTGGGGAGTGCAGGCGGCCGGCGAGGAAGTCAGAGAGAACGACGGGAAGTTCCCGCTCGGGCGCCTGTGGGCGTTTCTGATCCGGTTCATCTGCCCGATCGCCATCATGGCGATCCTGTTGAACCTCGTGTGGGGGCTGTTCGGGGCCTGAGCCGGACCCCCGGCTCAGTCGGTGTCGGGCGGCAGCACGGTGTCGCTGATCGCGGCGATGGCGCGGAACGTGTCGCACGCCGCCTCGGTGACCGCATCCAGCTGGTCGGGCGTCAATTCGACCTGGTTCGCGAGTCGCTTGAACTCCGCCCACATTTCCGGCTGGCGGTCGCCGTACGGATCCATGTAGGACAGGCCGGCGCGATCTTCGATCTGCAGTGATCGCTCGAGCACCCGGGCGAGAAACTTCCCACCGTTGGTGCTCCCTTCGAGGACGTAGAGTGGCCCGAGCAACGCGACCGGGTCGGAGTCTGCGAGATCCTCTACACGGCTGATGAACTCCACCGTCGGCGGAAGGACTGGAATGGTCTCCGGGAACACGTCGAACGCCGCCAGGTCCCGGTCCAGGTCCGGTACGCGACGTCGGTCGTCGGTGAACAGCCCTGCGAGCCCCGGATGTGATTGCAGGACAGCGTCCAGAGATGTTTCGAGCGACTCGTGCAGGTGGCGCAACTGGCCCAGGTACATGACGTATGCACCTGGCGGGAGCGTTCCCTTCGCCATCGCGCGCTGCAGCGGACGGGACTCGGCTTCCGTGTGGAGCGCGCGCGTCGTGTCCCGCAAGTGCCCCATGATGCCAGTAGCCGCGTTCTCCATCCCCACCTCGTCGCTTGCGTGTTTGAGACTCGTTCTCAACTACGCAGCCGAGTATAGAAGGGCCCGCCCTGTGCGTCAATGAGGATGAAAGAAAAGCCGGGCGCCGCGTCGATCGCGGCGCCCGGCTCGGACGCACCCGGTCGGAGACTCCCGACTAAAAGTCGAAATTCACGATCGGAAAGATTGGCAGCCCGAAGATGTCGCCACCGTTGGCGATGATGTTGATGAGTCCCACCTGGAGCCCCTGGAGGTCCTTAGCGTAGTTCACGAGAGCGAACTGCAGGCCCCCGAACTCTTCGGCGTAGTTGAAGAGGCCCGAGAGCTGCACGCCCTCACCGGTCACCGTGTAGTTGCCGAGACCGCTCCATTGGACACCCGACAGATGGCCCGTGTTGTAGGCGCCGGCCCAGTTCCACTGGACTCCCGAAAAGTCGTTCCCCAGGCCCAACGCACTGAACTGAACGAACGACTGCTCGCCGGTGGTTTTCAGGACGAGGCCGATGTCTACATACTGGACGTCCTCGTTGGCGCAGTAGATCAAGCACAGACGAAACGCCCCGACAGACTGGTCCTCGGGCACGATCTGGAGCGGCGTCACCAGGCCGAGCTGAACCGGTTTCGTCTGGGCAGAAGCCGCCCCCGGAACCAGGGAAATCGACGAGAATACGAGCGCTACGAGCAGACAGAGCTTCTTCACGGCACCCTCCGCGATCAAGGTGGGTTCGATTCCATCGACCAGCCGGGTAATCCTGTGCAGTGTCTCAACATTCGGCCGCCGGGGCTCGCAGTCAAGTGACCCGAAAGTCCTATTCCTGAGGATCCTGTCGCTGGTCGGGCGCTGGCATATCCGTTGGCTGATCATCCGCGGACGCCGCCTCGCCCTCGACCGCCGCGGCGGCGGAGTCCGTGGGGCCGATTTCGCGGAGGAACTCGGTATCCCGTTCGTCCCCGATCGGCTCCGGCTTCACCACTTCATTCGCGGGTACCTTCGACCGGCGCTCTATGGCAGCCGCCTCGTTCTCCTGCCCTACCACGGCCGGGGCAGGGCGTCGCTGAATCGTGCTGCTCGCCTTCTGTACTCGCCGCACCGCAGGATCCTCGACGAACGGAGCATACTCCCGGACG
>JAENXO010000513.1 GCA_016649455.1 Gemmatimonadota bacterium
GATCATCCGCCACGCCCGCTCGTATGCCTGCTCCTTCGACAGTCCGAGCTTATCCCGCTGCGCGACCGTGCCGATCCAGCCCCGGATGTCTCCGCAGTTCGGGCAGCCCGCCTGGCAGGGCGCCTGCTTTTCGACCTGGCTGGGACGGTAGGCCGGGGTCAGCCGTTGACCGCCGAACTCGGACCCACCAATCGATGGAAGTGTGCTGTCACTCATTCAGACTTCGCTCCCGCGTGTGCGAGCCCGGCGTTGAGCTCGCGGATCCGGTGCGACATCGTCTGCAGGAGGTTAACCGCGAGCAGCGGATCTTCCTTGATACGGCGCAGCAGGGTCTTCTTGTCGATCTTCAGGACCCGTGCGTCGCAGAGGGCCCGGACGGTCGCAGAGCGTACCTCGCGCTCGAACAGAGCCATCTCACCGAAGAAGTCCCCGGTGTCGAGCACGGCGAGCCGCTGCTCTCCCTCGTCCACCTTCTGGACGACCTCCACCTGACCGGACTGCACCACGAACATGCAGTCACCGGTCTCGCCCTGCTGGACGATCGGTTCCCCCCCGAAGTACTCTTTGCCGAGAGCGCCCTCTCTCATCGTCAGGCCACCTTTCCGTTTCCGGCGGAAGGCCGGACACCGTGTGCGAGATTCCAGACCAGGCTTCCCAGAAACCCCGGGTGCAGCGTGCTCATGAAAATCTCTTTGTACGGCGCGCTGCCGGTGAACATGTTCCACAGCACCGAGCTCATGTGCGGCGACTTCTCCTCTTCCTGCTCGAGCGTCGTCATCCGGAGGATCGCGCGGCGGGAGATCTTCGAGTGCTTGAACAGGGTCGTGGCCCCGAAGATCACCTTGCCGATCGCGTTGTCGGAGGAGATTGCCTTACACGCCGGCCAGTAGTTCTTCTCGAACGACTCCGCGGACACTCCCTGGAACACTGCCGTCGAGGCTGCCGCCTTCGCCGTCCGGTAGGAGGCCCCGATTCCGTCCTTGTAGAGCCGGGTCACCCCGCTGTCTCCGATCATCACGATCCGGTCGCCGTAGGGTCGCTTGGTCGCGCCCATGTTGATCAACGGCGAGCAGCTGCATACGACGGGCATCGCGTCGGTCGGGAAGCACCGGCGGACTGTCGGATCGTTCAGGAACGCGTGGACGAGCTCCTGGTCCAGCTCATCGCCCAGCATCACCATAGTGACGAACTCGCCCTTCGGGATCAGCGCCGCGAACTCGAGACGCGGGATACTCAGCAGGAACACGTGCATCGCGTTCCCCAGGATCTCCTTCACGCCGTCCCGCCCCACCTTGAACTCGCAGATGTAGGTGCGCGTCGTCTTCGGTGGCTCGATGCCGGAAGGGGAATCCTTCAGGAGCTTGATGAAGTTGCTGTTCACACCGGCAGACACCGTGACCAGGTCGTAGGTCGAGACGGTACCGTCGTTCTCGGTGAGTCGCGGTTTCCCGTCCTCCCAGTCCACGCCCGTGACGAGCTTGTGGCGGATTTTCGCACCCTTCTCGACCGCCAATCCCTGCAGGTAGCCGTCGAAGCTCTCCCACTGGAGTTCGCCCCCCTCACGCGGGCCGTTTCCGCGATACATCGCGGCGATTCGCGACTCTTTCGCCGGGCTCCGGATGGCGACGCTGCCCACGTCCATGTGAACGACATAGGACTCGATGCTGCGCTGCACGACCTCGGCCGGGAGATTGATCCCCTCCGTGGCGAGGATCTGCACCAGGGATTCGGACACGATGCCGCCGCAATGATTACAACCGGATGGACCGCCACGGGAGAAGAACCGCGGCTCGAAAATGTCGACTTCGAGGTCGAGATCGATTTCCTCGGCCATCTTGAGCAGGAGGAACGTGAAGAACGAACCGGCGGGGCCGCCGCCGATCACGGCGACGCGGGAACCGTCCTGGAGATTCAGGTCCGTTCCGGCGTCCATCGGTATGGACGAGAACGAGTCGGCGACGGACCGCTGCGAGGAGAGACTCATCTGCGCATCCTTGGGCCCTGAGGCTGTGAATCTGCGTCCGGAAATCTAGGATTCAGAACGCCGAAAGTCCAACTGCGGGAAGGAGTCACGGCGCTGGGTGTGCGTAGAGTCGCGTCTCAAGCTCCGAACGCTTAGAATCGGGGACGGCCCGTTCTGCCGGCCCCGGAAATCCACGGCCGCCCGCGATCCCTCGGAGGGAGGGGCATGGAA
>JAENXO010000276.1 GCA_016649455.1 Gemmatimonadota bacterium
ACAGCTCGGTCGGCTGTTCGAGGCCTTCAGCCAGGCCGAATCGTCGATCGCGAAGCGATATGGAGGTACAGGGCTCGGACTGGCCATCAGCCGTCAGTTCTGCCGGATGATGGGTGGCGACATCTACGTGGACAGCGAGCCGGGGGTCGGATCCACGTTCTCGGTCCGGCTGCCGGCAGAGATCAACCACACCACGGTATCCGCATCCGAATCCGGACAAGCCGCCGTCGATGCACGCCCAGGCCTCGAGCCGGACGATGCTCTCGGAACCGTCCTCGCGATCGATGACGATCCGGAAGCGCGAGCGCTGCTCCGTCGGGTACTTACGAAGGAACGCTTTCTCGTCGCCGAAGCCGCGGATGGCGCGGAAGGGATCCGGATGGCGCGGGAGCTTCGACCCGATTGTATCACACTCGACATCATGATGCCGGGCATGGACGGCTGGGCGGTACTGTCGGCGTTGAAGGCGGATCCCGAGCTGGCGAAGATTCCGGTAGTGATGTTGAGCATCCTCGATGAACGGAATCTCGGATTTTCGCTCGGGGCGTCAGACTACCTGACGAAGCCGATCGATCGCGATCGACTGAAAGACGTACTGGAGCGTTTCGCGGGCACACCGGACGGTAATTGCGTTCTGATAGTCGAAGATGACGCGGGGACCCGCGAGGCGTTACGCCGCGTGATCGAACGGGAGGGCTGGAGAGCCGCCGAGGCGGAGAACGGACGGGCAGCACTCGCGGCGATCGAGATGTCTCCGCCGGTGTTGATTCTACTCGACCTCATGATGCCGGAGATGGACGGCTTCGAGTTCCTCGACAAACTCCGGAACAAGCCGGCTGTCGCTACGATCCCTGTCGTCGTGCTCACGGCGATGGACCTCACGGATGAAGACCGCGCCCGCCTGAACGGCGACGTAGCGCGCGTCCTGTCCAAGGGCGGAGGGAACGCCGACGAGCTGAGTCGCGAGTTGCGGCGACTCATCGGTCGTTCCGACTGAAGGCGGAATCCCATGGCGACTGACTCGACCGGGATATCGAACGACGGAGACGGACGCCGCAGACAGGCCGCCCTCCTCCGCCTCGGCACGGCGATTGCCTCGGCTGCAGAGGAGAACGAGATCTGTCACGCGGTGGCCGACGGCCTCTACGATGAGGCCCTGGGTTACGATTTCGTGGCCGTGCTGCTGGTGGATCGATCCACGGGCGACCGGGTCCTCATGGCCAGCCGCGGACGCGCCGACGCGCCCGAAGGACTGCGCGTGAAGCCAGGCATCGGACTCAGTGAGCGTCCCCTGCTGGACGGGCAGCTGCACTATACTCCGAAAGTCACGCAGGACACCCGGTATCTTCCCACGAGAAACGAGGGATCAGAGGTCGATCTTCCGTTGCAGGTGAACCGGGAGCTGGTCGGGGTACTCGTCGTGGAAAGCGATCGGGCGGACGCGTTTGGCGCCGATGACTTCGAGATCCTGCAGGCGGCGGCCAACCAGGCCGGAATCGCCATCGGGAGGGCCCGACTGCTCGCCGAGACGCAGCGCAGAGCCGCCGAGGAGGAAGCGCTGCGCGCCACCATGGCGGATCTTTCCGCGCAGCTCGAGATCTCGACGCTCCTCCAGTCCGTGCTGGAGCGTGCCGTCGGACTCCTGGGTGTGAGCCACGGCGAGCTGGCGATTTACGAGCCAGAGGCCGAAGAGCTGGTGATCGCTGCCAGCCACAACGTCGGCAAACAGGACACGACCGGTACACGTATGGCGGTCGGCGAAGGGGCGATGGGACACGTCGCCCGGACCGGCGAGCCGCTCGTCATTCCGAATTACGGAGAATGGAACGGACGGTCGGACCAGTACGAGACCGTGGAATTCGTCGGCGTGATGGTAGCCCCGCTGCTGATCGGTGGCAGGCTCGTGGGTGCCCTGGCGTTCATGGACAAGAACCCCGAGCGCCGATTCGACGACGAGGATGTGCGGCTGCTGAACATGTTCGCGCGCCACGCTGCGATCGCGATCGACAACGCCCAGCTGTTCACTGCCGTGCGACGGCGATCTACGGAGCAGGACGCCCTGCTCGAGACCCTGAAGGACCTCTCCGGCGAACTGGAGCTGTCGAAAGTCCTGCACCGCGTGGTGGAGCGCGCCGTGACGCTGCTCGGCGTCGCGGGCGGCGAGCTCGCGACCTGGGATCCGGCGGGCCGCGATCTCGAGATCGTGGCCAGTCACAACATGGGTACGAACGCTGTCGGCACGCGGATGGCGATCGGAGAAGGCGCGATGGGGAGAGTGGCCGAGACGAACGAGCCACTCGTGATCCCGGACTACCAGGAGTGGGCCAGCCGGTCGGCGAAGTACACGCAGAGCGTCGTCCAGACGGTGATGGCCGCGCCCCTGATGATCGGCAGTCGGCTGGTGGGTGTCATTGCAGCAGTGCACTCCGACCCGAGCCGCGAGTTCGGGACTGAGGACCTCCGCCTGCTCGAGCTGTTTGCACCGCAGGCTGCGATCGCGATCGAAAACGCCAGGCTGTTCACAGAATCACGAAGACAGCAGAAGTACTTTGAGGAACTGGTTCGAAACAGCCCCGTCGCGATTGTCACCCTCGATACATCACACGACGTCTTGAGCTGCAATCCGGCGTTCGAGACACTGTTCGGCTACACGCAGGACGAAATTCTCGGCCACAATCTCGACGACCTGATCACCACTCCCGAAACCAGGGTCGATGCCATGGGATATACCCGCCAGGCCCTGGCCCGCAATCCGGTGAAGATCATCTCGCAGCGTCGTCGCAAGGACGGTCGTTCGCTCGATGTGGAGATTCTCGGGGTACCGGTGCTCATAGATGGCGAGCCGCAGGGGTTGATGGCGCTGTACCACGACATCACGGAACTCCTGCAGGCCCGGGAGGCGGCGGAGACCGCGAACAGCGCAAAGAGCCAGTTTCTGGCGAACATGAGCCACGAGCTCCGGACACCGCTGAATGCGATAATCGGATATAGCGAGATGCTAGCGGAGGAGACCGCCGATGACGGAAACGAGGAGTATGTGTCGGACCTCGAAAAGATCGGTGCGGCAGGAAAGCATCTTCTGACCCTGATCAACGAGATTCTGGACCTCTCGAAGATTGAGGCCGGAAGGATGGAGCTCTTCCTCGAGGAATTCGACGGAGACGCGATGGTGGAAGAGGTCCTCACGACGATCCGGCCGGTGGCGAGCGGAAACGGGAACGAGTTGGAGCTCATTCGCCAGGACTCGATCGGTCTCATGCGGGCGGACGTCGTCAAAGTCCGGCAGATTCTGTTCAACCTGTTGTCCAACGCCTGTAAGTTCACCGAACAGGGAAAGGTGAGCCTCGAGGTCAAGGGCCTGGCCGCAGACGGACGAAACCGGGAGCGGATCTCGTTTGCGGTCCGCGACACGGGCATCGGAATGACGGAAGAGCAGCTTGGACGGTTGTTTGCGGCTTTCAGTCAGGCGGACGTCTCGACTACGCGCCGGTACGGCGGTACTGGCCTGGGCCTGGTGATCAGCCGCCGTTTTGCCCGGATGATGGGCGGCGATGTCGACGTATCCAGCGCTCCAGGCGAGGGCTCCGTCTTCACGCTGGTGCTCCCCGCGCGAGTCTCCGAGGTCGAGGCGGAGTCCGCGGAAGAGGACGAACCCCAGGTCGGGATCGAGAGCCTCGCCGAAGCTCTGCTGCGCGGATCGGGACCGGGAACCGCCGGCACGATACTCGTGATAGATGACGACCCCGGGACCCATGATCTCATTCGGCGCTCCCTGTCCCGTGAGGGATTCCGAGTGGAGGGTGCCGCGGAGGGGGCTGCTGGACTCGTACGGGTGCGCGAACTCAAGCCGGATGCGATCATCCTCGATATTCGAATGCCTCGGATGAACGGCTGGTCCGTGCTCGCTGGATTGAAGGCCGACCCCGAGCTGTCGGAAATTCCTGTCGTCGTGCTGTCGGCATTGGACCTTTCGGCGGATCAGAGGACCAGGCTCGCCGGCTCCGCCGATGTCGTTCTGCAGAAGGGCGGCGGCTCTCTGGAGGAGTTGCTGCCCGAGATACGACGAATTCTGAGTTCGATCGGATGACCCGACTGAACGGAACTGATGAAAGGAACATCGCGTGACGAAGATCCTGCTGGTAGAAGACGACGAAATGAACCGTGACATGCTCTCCCGGCGGTTGATCAAGCGCGGGTACGAAGTCGCGATCGCCGTCGACGGCGAGCAGGGAGTCGAAATGGCCGGAAGCGAGAGTCCTGACATCATCCTGATGGACATGAGTCTGCCGGGAATCGACGGCTGGACGGCGACGCGCCAGGTGAAAGCCGCTGACGCCACGCGAGGAATCCCGGTAATCGCCCTGACCGCACACGCTATGGCAGGAGATCGGGAAAAGGCT
>JAENXO010000620.1 GCA_016649455.1 Gemmatimonadota bacterium
GCCTGGCTGCGGCAGCCAACGTGATGCTCGGACCGGATCCCCCGGCCCCGGACAACGTGCTGTTCGTGCGTGGCGCCGGGGCGGCCCTGGACCTCGTTCTGCTGGACGGTGCTCCGGTCCAGGCGCCGTTCCACCTCGGCGGCCTGATCCAGCCCAGCGTCGCCCCGAGCGTTACGCATGCCGCTAGGCTACAGGGTGGAGTGTCGCCACGGTGGGACGGCGGGCTGTCCGACGTGCTGCTGCTCGAGAGCCGGCCCGGATTCGGTTCGCCGGCACATGCGACGCTGTACATAGACATGCTGTCGGCTGGCGGTCTCGCTGAGGGGGGATCACCGGGGCGGGCCTCGTGGCTGGTGTCGCTCCGAAGTCTGCACGGCGAGGGGGCAGAGCCGTTCATCGAAGGCGGATTTCCCCAGGCGTACGCCGACGGGCTGGTCCGTCTCGACGTGAATGTGTCTGAACGGGACACGGTCCTGATCAGCGGCTACTGGAATCGGGAAACCGTGTTTCTCGATCCCGCCGATCCGGATGTCGACTCACCCAGCTGGGGGAACCGGGCGGCGGCCCTGCGATTCAAGGGCGACCTGTCCATCGGCCGGGCCGAGCTCGGGGCCGCATTCGGCGAGTTCGAAACGCGTTTGCCGATCGGTGGAGAGATTCCGCTGACGGCGGATGGGGTAACGCGTCGCACCCGGCTCACGGCCGACCTGTCGGAAGGCTGGGGCCGCGGATCCGTCGGGTACGGCTTCCACCTCGATCGCCTCGAGCAGCGAACCCGGTTCAGAAGCTCGGGCGAAATGGCCGAGGACCCGTTCCAGCTCCGTCAGCGTGCGGATGCGAACGCGCTGTCGGCATACCTGGAGGGCGGCTGGCCGATCAACAGATTCGCCCGGATATCGGCCGGAATACGCGCGACGTCGTTTTCCGATGACCTCGGTCAGGGTCTCTCTCCACGGATCCGGGCTGACGTGTTCGTCGTCCCCGAACTGCTCGTCAGCCTGTCGGCCGGTCGGTTTCGGCAACTGATGTTAGCTTCCGGTGGAATACCGATCGCCGCTCGCGGGCTCAACACGTCCGACTCTCCTGAAGAGCCGACAGTCCCTTCGTTCACGAATATCGTGGCCGCCAGCTCGGACCACCTGTTGCTGGCCGTGACCCATGCGCCCCGTCCCGGTTCGGAATTGCGAGTTGAGGGATACTGGAAGAACATGGGCGACATTCCGGACCTGTACGGTGGATCCCTGCGCTACGCAGGAGTGGACGTCTGGCTTCAGCAGGCCGTGGGCGCGTTCCAGTTCTGGGGGTCGTACTCACTCGGTTGGGGGTGGGCGGTGAACGACGGTGCCGCCAACACGGAACTCTACTCCGGTCGCCATCTGCTGCGCGGCGGATTCACAAAGGGATTCAACGGTGGAGTGCAGCTCGACGCCGAGCTGTCATACGGTCAGGGGCTCGAGTTCGGGTCGATCCCGCGCGTCGACCGACCTGGCGTATTCGCGCCGCAGTCCGGTGAGGCTGGAACCGGGGCAGCTGCGGGCGCTTCCAGTTCTCCGGGTCCATCGACTCCGACGTTCTCCGTCCCGGTTCCGGTTCCGACTCCCGTCGTGACTCGCTCTCCGCAGGGCTCCTACCTGCGTCTCAACATCCAGGCGACGGGTCGCATTCGCGCC
>JAENXO010000333.1 GCA_016649455.1 Gemmatimonadota bacterium
AACACGATCGCCGTGCCGGCCGAGCCGAACAGCCGGGCGGCCCGCCGGATCTCGTCGGCCTCCACCCCGCATACTTCTGCCGCCACTTCGGGAGGGTAGTGCGACACGAGTTCCTTCAGCGCTTCGAACCCTTCCGTGCGGTGGTCGATGAATTCGTGGTCCAGCAGGTCCTCTTCGATCAGCACGTGCATCCAGGCGTTGTAGCATGCCACGTCGGTTCCCGGCCGGATCTGCAGGAATACCTCGGCGTGATCGGCCATCTCGATGTGGCGCGGCTCGACGACGATGAGCTTCGTGCGCCCCGATTTCACCGCCTGCTTCATGAACGTGGCGGCGACCGGGTGGTTCGCAGTCGTGTTCGACCCCATGATCAGCGCCACGTCGGCGTTCTCGACATCGGTGAACACGTTCGTTACGGCGCCGGAGCCGATCGTCTCCAGCAGCGCCGCCACGGAGGAAGCGTGGCACAGCCGGGTGCAGTGATCGATGTTGTTCGTCCCGAACCCGGCGCGGATCAGCTTCTGGAACAGGTAGGCCTCTTCGTTCGAGCACTTGGCGCTCCCGAACCCGGCCATCGCTCCACTGCCGTGCTCGTCGTGGATCTCCCGCAGTCGCCTGCCGGCGAGCTCGAGCGCCTCCTCCCAGGTCGCCTCGCGGAAGTGGGGCATTACCTCGTCGTAGTCTACCAGTCCGCCCGGCTTGCGCCGTCTGACGTTGGACGAGGTGGTCTCGGCGGACAGCGGGCCTTTCGGGTATGCAGAGTCCTTCCGGATCAGCGGTCTGGTGAGCCGCTGCGGATGCGCCGCGTAGTCGAACCCGTAGCGCCCCTTCACACACAGCCGTCCGTGATTCACCGGGCTGTCGCGCCCGTCGGCGTACACGACCCGGTTCGCCTGTTCGTCCACGTGGTAGGTGATCGCGCAACCGACCCCGCAGTACGGGCAGACCGAATCGACCTGCTTCAGTTCGGTCGCGGAGTCCGGTGCACGCTCCCAGAGCGAGGCCAGGGTGAGAGCGCCGGTCGGGCAGGCCTTCTCGCACTCGCCGCAGGCCACACAGGTCGAAGCACCCATCGGAACGTCGAGGTCGAACCCGATTCGCGTTTCGTAGCCCTTTCCGGTCCGCCCGATCACGCTGTTCACCTGCACGTCGTCGCAGGCCCGGATACACCGGTCGCACAGGATGCAGGCCTGGTGATTCACCCGGATCACGGGCGAGGATGTGTCGATCGGCCGGCCGTTTCCGGCAGGGAAGCGGTCAGCGCCCGCACCGTACGTCTCGGCCAGGTCTCGCAGTTCGTCGCGCTGCGTCTTCCGGTCATCGCCGCCGGCGTCGGCCGGGTAGTCGGACAGCAGCAGCTCGACCAGGCCCTTCCGGAGCCCGTCGATTTTCTCGTTCGTGGTGGTGACGTTCATCCCGTCCGCCGCCTCGCGCACACAGGATGCGGTGAGCCGCTTCTCTCCCACGTCCACCAGGCACACCCGGCACACGCCGGCGGGAGGCAGGCGCTCGTCGTGGCACAGCACCGGGATCTCGATCCCCGCCGCCTTCGCCGCTTCCCAGATCGTCGAGCCGGCCTGTACCTCGATGTCCTGTCCGTCGATCGTCAGTCGGACGGTGTCCGCTGCACTGCTCACGTTGCTCAACCCTCACTCCTCCGCGGCCAGACCGACCAGGCGATGAACGCCCCCAGCGCCGCTGCCACCAGGCCAACCCCGCGCAGCATTGACGGGTCCTGGATGGCACCCCATTCGGCGAGTTGCGTGATGCGGTCGAGGCCGACGATGGGCAGCGCGAGCCCGGACAGGAAGAACATGGCTCCCAGCACCCGCACGACGAGCGGAGTGCGGGAGGCCGAGGCGCATACCCACAGCAACGCACCCATGGTCAGCCGCAGCGCCACTGCGAACCACAGTCCGCCGGGGGTGAGGAACAGATCGGCGAACTCCTTAAGGCCGTATGGCTGCATGAGGATCCACGCCCCCACGCCCACCACGAACAGGCCGAATCCGGTGACGATCCAGCGCGCGATCATGATCTTTCTCCTTCGCCAGCGCCCGGTATCTCCTCGGGCCAGTGTCTCGCGGCCGATACGAGCGGATTCAGTACCACGAATCCCAGGCCGCAGATCGAGGTCTCGACCAGCAGCGACTCCAGTGCTTCGATCGCTTTCCAGTCGAGGGGCGTGCCGTCGGCGATCGCTCGCTCGAGCAGCATCACCGCCTTCTGGCCTCCGTCCCGGCAGGGCACGCACTTGCCGCACGACTCGTTGCGGAAGAACCGCACGACGTTCGCCGCGAGCGGCAGCATCGGCGTGCCCTCGGCCACGACCACCAGCGCCCCCGATCCGAGCATGCTGCCGGCCTCGTCGAGCGCCTTGAAGTCGAGCGGCGTGCCGGCGAACTCCGCCGGCAGGAAGTGGGACGACGCCCCGCCCGGTGCGAAGCCCTTGAGCTCACGGCCCTCGCTCACCCCGCCGGCCAGCTCGATCAGCTCGGCCACGGTCGTGCCCATCGGGATCTCGAACACGCCGGGATGCTCGACGTGGCCCGACACGGCGATCGCCTTGAGGCCGGCGCAGCCGTTCACCCCCTGCGCCTTCCACCACTCCGCGCCGCGGGCCGCGATGCAGGTCGCCCATGCGAACGTCTCGACGTTGTTGATCAGCGTCGGCTGTCCGAACAGGCCCTTCGCGCCCGGGAACGGCGGCTTGTTACGGGGCTCCCCGCGCCGGTCTTCCAGCGCTTCGAGCAGGGCCGTCTCCTCGCCGAGGATGTAGCCGCCGGGGGAGACGAACACTTCGATATCGAACTTGAATCCGGAGCCGTTGATGTCGTCCCCCAGCCAGCCGGCACCGCGGGCGTACGCGATCTCCAGCTCGAGGGCTTCGCGGGCCAGTTCATATTCGTGACGTAGATAGATGATGCCGCGCTCTGCACCGACCGTGAGCCCGCCGAGGATCATCCCCTCGATCACCAGGTAGGGCAGCTGCTCCAGAATGACCCGGTCCTTGAAGGTCCCCGGCTCACTCTCGTCGGCGTTGCACACCACGTATTTCGGCGTGGACGCCTCGCCGCGCACGATCTTCCACTTGAGGCCGGTGGGGAATCCCGCGCCGCCCATGCCGCGTAGCCCGCTGTTCTCCAGTTCGACGATCAGTCCGTCCAGAGCCGCGTTTCGCTCGGGGGCCTCGAGATATCTGCGCAGGGTCGAGTAGGCCGCTTCCCGGTCGCCGCCGTAGGGGTCGGCCCGCCAGGCGCGCAGCGGGGCCCGCCACTCCGGCGGCCCGCCGGCGGTCACGGAAGCCGCCAGGGCCTCCGGGTTCCGTCCACTCGCCGGGAGCCCGTTCACCCGCACGGCGGGCGCCAGCTCGCAGCACCCGAGGCAGGATGTCTCGGTCACCTTCACGCCGTCGATTCCCTTGCAGGCGTCCTCGAACCGCCCCGCCAGGCCGTCGCCGCCGGCCAGGTGGCAGCTCATGTCGCGGCAGACGTGCACCTCGACGGGAGCGGGCGGATCGAGCCGGAAGTGCGGATAGAACGAGATGATCTCCTGCAGCCGGTACAGCGGTTCGCCGATCCGCCCGGCCAGCTCGCGCAGGGACTCGGAATCGAGATGACCGCGCTCGGCCTGCAGCGCTTCGAGCTCGTGGATCAGCGACATGGACGTGCTACTCCCGTGAGATTGATTG
>JAENXO010000103.1 GCA_016649455.1 Gemmatimonadota bacterium
CCAGCCGTTCACGGCGCACGTCGACCTCGCGGTCGACGACCTCGAGTTGTTTTCGGCCTCCGTGCTGCGTCGCTGGGACGCCTGGGGGAGCTTCCACCTCGTCGCGGACCTGGGTGTCGACGTGGATGGCCGGCTCGAGGGCACGCTCAGTGCCTCCGCGGATTCGATGCGGCTGCAGAATACGGTGCGGGAGCACTCGTGGCGGCTCGCGGTAGAGCCGGCCCGCCTGGACGCCCGTGTCGGACCGGACGGCCTGACGGCCGAGCTGGAACTGGAAGTGAGCGTGGTCGATGAGGGCCAGCTCCTGCAGGCCGCCGGCCAGATTCACCTGCCGCAGCTCACCTCCCTCGACGTGAAGCCGGAGGAGCAGCCGGTTGAGGCGAGCCTCAGCGTCCGGGTGGGGAACATGTACTTCATCGAGGCGTTCCTGCCCGAAGTCACGGAAGCCCACGGCAGCTTCGATCTCGATTCCCGGATCGACGGCACGCTCGCCGAACTGACGCTCGAAGGACAGGCGACTCTCGCCGACGGCAGCGCCTTGATCCCCATCCTCGGGCTCGAGCTCGAGGACATCCAGTTCACCGCCTCCGGCAGGCCCGAGGGCGGCATCGAGCTCGAAGGCCAGGTACGCTCCGGAGAAGGGATCCTCACCCTCACCGGTCACTCAGAGCGCTATCCGTCGGCCGAAACGCCGACCAGGATGAGCATCCGCGGCGAGCGCTTCGAGGTCATCGACGCCCCCGAGATCAGTCTGGTGGCGGAGCCGTCACTCGACCTGGTGCTCGACGGCTCGAAGCTGAGCGTTACGGGCAGCGTGCGGATTCCGCGCGGGCGGGTTGGAATCCCTGAGGTCCCGGAGTCGGCGGTGACCCCCTCGAAGGACGTGGTGATCGTTGGAGACACCCTCGTCGAACGCGACGCCCCGATGCCGATCGAGGCCGACATCACGGTGACCCTCGGCGACGACGTTTCCTTCAGCGGATTCGGGTTCAACTCGGCCCTCACCGGGCAGCTGAACATCACCCAGGCGGCGGGCCGCGATCCCCGCGGACGCGGCGAGGTGCGGTTCGTGAACGGCACCTTCCGGCAGCTCGGCCAGGAGCTGCGCATCGATCCGGGCCGCCTGCTGTTCAACGGTCCGATCGACGACCCCGCCGTCGAGGCGCGCGCGTTCGTCCGGGCGACGGACGGGACCGAGGCCGGGTTCCGGGTCGGCGGCACCGTGCAGAGCCTGGACGTGACCACCTACTCCGTACCGCCCAAGACCGACAGCGACATCATGGCGTACATCCTGTTCGGCCGGCCGATGAGCCAGACCACCGGGGAACAGGGGAGCCAGGCGACCAACGCCGCCACCGTGCTCGGGGCCAATATGCTGGCGATGAGCCTCGCCCCCTCGGTCGGACTCGACGAAGCGCGAGTGGAGACCGGGACCCAGCAGAACAAGGCCCAGTTCGTGGTCGGGAAGTACCTCTCACCGAGGCTGTACGTCGGCTACGGAATCGGGATCTACGAGCCGATCAGCACGCTGCGCCTGCGTTACCTGCTCACCGCGCGCTGGACCATCGAAGCGATCACCGGCGACCAGCAGAGCGCCGACGTCCTGTGGCGGATCGAGACCGGGGGACCGAAGGAGGAGCCGGTCGAGGAGGGGGCGGAAGGTGCTCCTGTCGCCGAGGGTGCGGAAGGTGCTTCTGAACCGGCTGCCGCGCCCGACCCCGATACGGATTCGGACCCGGAATCGGACCCGGATTCGGACCCGGAAGCCGCCTCCAGCCGGTAGACCGCACATTCAAAGCACGATTCCCTTTTCGAGAATATCGAGTTCGTGAAGGTACCTTCACGAACTCGCACCTGCCGAATTCGACCCTACAGCGCGATTCCCACTTCCCCACTTTGGGAATCGTGCGTCAGGGTCCGGACAGCAATGCCATGATTTCGCTTCATGACATACGGCAGCCAGGGCGTGACCGAGTACTGGATCGTCGATCCGGTCGCGTGTGCCGTCGATGTTTGGAGCTTCCATGGTGGGGCCGGCTGCGAGCGATACACCGACCGGCTCACCGTCCGACTCGCCGGCGAAGTCCTTGGCGAGATCGAACTCGATCCGGTTTTCAGGGACCCTGGCGCCGCAACTCCTTGATCCGCCGGCCCGCTGCCGAATCCGCGATCAGGGTCTCCAGTCGCCGCACCCGGGTTTCCTCCTGCTTCGCGCTCATCACCCAGCGGGTCGCGGTTCGGCGGTACCCTGCTGGCTGCGCCTGAAAGAACTCCCATGCGTCTGAGCGGACGCGGAACCTGCGCTCGAAGTCTGGACCGAACTCCTCGGCTGAGCCGGATTCGCCGGCGCCGGCGGACTCCCAGTCGGTGGCCGCCGCCCGGCGCGCTTCAGCCGCCTGTCCCGTGGCCGAACTCTCCCACCGTCTGAACGCCACCAGTCCAGCCGGCTGCACGAGCCCCAGGTCGATCAGCTCTCCGATCCGACGGATGTTCACGTCGCTCCAGTTGCTGCGGCGGCGGCGTGGAGTGATCCGGATCATGTAGCTGTCCTCGTCGACCGACTTTCGAATCCCGTCGATCCACCCGAAGCACAGCACCTCGTCCACCAGCTCCGGCCAGGTGATGCTCGCCAGACCGGACCCCTTTTTGTGGAGTCCGACCCACAGGACGTCCTCACTGGCGTGGTGGGCGTCGAGCCAGGCCCGCAGGGCCGCGGAGTCCTCGAAGAACATCGGTTTCATGAAGCCGGAATATCGCCGGACGCGATTCCAGGCGCACCCTCGAGTGCGCGATCACCGAATAGACCGCCCGCTGTTGTGTAAAGAGGATGAAGGCAGGACACTCGGACACCAGCTGGGAGAGACCGTTGTTCGTTCCTGGAGAGAAAGAAGCCTGGCTTGCTGTGGTGACGCTCGTCGTGCTGGCTTTTCTTTTGACGGTCGGCTCGCTCTGACCTGGAGTAGAGCGCTGGCCCGAACGGGCGACTCCAGTTCGCCCGTTCGACCAACCGGCCCTTCCCTCCACTGCCCCCGATCGCGATCTTTGCCGGCATGCCAGAAAATGCACTTGCCTACCAGCGGTTTTTAGCCGAACTGAAGCGCCGCCGCGTGTTCCGCGTGATGGCGGTGTACGGAGCCCTGGCATTCGCCATCATCGAAGCCTCGGACGTGATCCTGCCGCGCATGGGAATGCCCGACTGGACCGTCTCCCTCGTGGTGTGGTTCGCCCTGATCGGATTCCCGGTCGCGATCGCTCTCGCGTGGGCGTTCGACGTCACGCCGCAGGGCGTTCAGCGCACGGGGGAAGCCGCGCCCGGCGAGCTCACGAAGATCATCGCCGCTCCGGCGTCGAAGCGCTGGCCAGCCGGTCTGCTTGCTCTCGTCGGCGTGGTCGCGCTGGTCGCCGGAGCGTGGTTCGCGGGCCGGAATACGGCTTCTACATCGGCGGCCGAGTCCGTGGCGGACAGGCCGGCCGGTTCCGAATCCGGCACGCATTCCGACGCCACCACCGGCCCTTCCCCCGAGTCGATCGCCGTGCTCCCGTTCGTGAACATGAGTTCGGACCCGGAGCAGGAGTTCTTCTCCGACGGGATCTCCGAAGAACTGCTCAACCTGCTGGCGCAGATCCCGGAGCTGCAGGTGGCCGCGAGGACCTCGTCGTTCTCGTTCAAGGACCAGAACCTCGAGATCCCGGAGATCGCGGAGCGCCTCAAGGTTGCCCACGTGCTGGAGGGTTCAGTCCGAAAGGCCGGCAACCAGGTGCGCATCACGGCGCAGCTGATCCGGGCGGATGACGGATTTCACATGTGGTCGGACACCTGGGATCGCTCGCTGGACGACATCTTCGCGATCCAGGATGAGATCGCCGCCGACGTGGCACAGCAGCTGAAGGTCACGCTGCTGGGTTCCGCTCCCAAGGTCGTGGAGACCGATCCCGCCGCCTATGCGCTGTATCTTCAGGCGCGCCAGCTGAGCCATCAGATCACGCTCGAGAACCTCGAACACGCCGTCACGCTTTACCAGCAGGCCCTGGCGATCGACCCCGATTACGCCGCGGCCTGGGCCGGCCTGGCATCGAGCTATACCATGCAGACAGGCAACGGCTTGCGGTCGATTGACGAGGGCGCCGCATTGGCCCGTGAGGCGGCCGACCGGGCGCTGGCAATCGATCCGGAGTATGCAGCGGCCTACGCCGCGCTCGGCCAGATCGAGCAGACCCTCACCAATGACCTCGCGGCGGCCGCGCCATACATCAGCCGAGCCCTCCGCCTGGAGCCGACCAATCCCGACATCATTTCCAGAGCCGCGACCCTGGCCCGTGACCTCGGCCGCCTGGACGAGGCCAGCGCGCTGTTCGAATACGCGGTCGCCCGTGACCCCGTGAACTCCAGTGGCCATCACAACCTGGGCACGGTCTACCTGTGGAGCGGACGGCTGGATGAGGCCATCGCGTCGTTTCAGACTGCGCTCGCCTTGAGTCCGGGCCGCATCGCTTCCCAGTACGGAATCGGGTCGGCTCTGCTGGTCGCGGGCGACGCTGAAGCGGCTCTGGATGCCTTTGCTCTCGAAGAGGGCGACGAGGAGTACCGGATCAAGGGAATGGCTCTGGCCTTCCATGACCTGGGCCGGATGGCGGAATTCGAGGCGGCCTTCCGTGAGCTGCGAGATACGTGGGGTGAACGGTGGCCCTCGGAAGTGGCGCACGTGTACGCCTGGATCGGCGACGTCGATGCGGCATTCGAGTGGCTGGACAGGGGCGTGCTGCTGAACGAGGACGGACTCGGGAGCCAATACCTCCGGCCGCTCCTGGCGCCGCTACACGAGGACCCGCGCTGGCTGGAATTCCGCGAGCGGACCGGCACGTCGGACGAGCAGCTGGCGACCATCGAGTTCGAGGTCACGCTGCCCCAGTAATCGCCCTCTTCCACCGAGGACGTGCGAAAATTCGACCCGCCCTACCATTCGATCTGACTCTCCAGTCGCCGGATCAGCGCCTGGAACCTCGGGTCGTCGCGGATTCCGTCGTACAGGGGGTCGAGTTTCAGGTCACCCAGGCCGAGGAAGCTCGGACGCGACGCCATCTCCTCCATTTGCGCGATCGCTTCGTCCGGGCGACCCGTCAGCACGTAGATTCGCACCAGGTACCAGTCCACCACGTTCGAATCCGTCGCGTCCACCTCGTAGTTGAACAACCGGGTGGCCTCCTCGGCATGCCGGACCGCTTCGTCCGCATCACCCGGCCCACCGCGCAGTGCAAGACCCAGCCCGAGGTCGGCATGTCCGATCGCGGCTACGCCGAACCGGTCGCGCGGATTCGGATCGGGGCGCGCCTCGAGGGCTGCCGCTGCCAGGACCACGGCCGAGTCCGCCCACTCGCGCGCTGCGTCTTCGTTCCCGGACATGCGGTAGGCGAGCGCCAGTCGCATCGGACGACTGTGGTGCCGGCGAGTGGTCGCCGATGTCGCCACGCCCGCTTCCTCCCCTGTCATCCGTCGGGCCCAGTCGATCGCCGCTTCATAGTCGCGTGCCATGTACGCGAGCCAATACGCGACCGCCTCCTTCTCCCCGGACTCCGCGAGGCTGATCGCGGATTCAAACGTCCGCCGTGCCGCCGCGGAATCGCCCTCGCTGAACAGCTGGAGTTCCGGCAGAAACGCCGCTGGCAAGATGCTGCTCGGATCGAGGCTGATGCCGATCTCGAATTGACTCCGGCCCGTTCCGTAGCGCCGCAGCTGATAGTTGTTGAGTCCCTGGTTCCAGATCAGGCTCGCGTTCCTCGGGTCGAGCTGGATGGCCCGATCGAGCAGGTCGATGGCTTCGTCCCATCGGCCGAGGCGGCGCAGGACCCAGCCCACGTGCTGCATGATCTCCGGATCGTTCGGGCGAATGCTGCGCGCCTGCTGCAGAGCTTCGAGCGCTGACTCGTAGTCCGCCCGGGCGTAGTACTGGTAGACGCCCTCTGCGAACAGCGCATCCGCACCGCCAGGGTCCAGTTCGCGGAGTCGGTCGACGCTCCGCCGTGCCGGGAGTGTGTCCGTTTCCAGGCCGCGACGCAGCAACCAGGACTGTGCCCGGACGAGGCGTGCCCAGGCCGCGACGAATCCGGGATCGAGCTCGACCGCCCTCTAGAATGCTCCTACCGTCCGGTATTCGAGCTCGGCGACATTCGCCAGTTCTTCCAGCAGCTTTCCCTCGTGATACGCGTTCCAGGCGTCGATGTCGTCCGTCAACATCGCGCCGAGCGCAGCACCCGTTTCTTCGGACAGCTCCGCCTCGAGCGCAGTGGCCACGGAGCGCGCGATCTCGCCCTGGATCTCGAACACGTTCTCGACGGTCATCTCCCGGTCGAACGTCTCCGCCCACAGGTGCTCGTCCGTAGCCGGATCGATCAGCTGCACGTTGAGCCGCACTCGGTCGCCCGCGGTCCGAACTCCGCCCTCGACGATCGAGCCGACTCCGAGCTCCCGCGCGATCTCGCGAATCGGTCGGCTCTCGTCAGCGTACGCCATCACCGAGGTGCGCGACGTCACCTTGAGATCCGGCACCTGCGTGAGCTGGGTCATCAGGTCGTCGTGCAGGCCGAGAGCGAAGGCTCGACTGTCGTCGGTGCCGGCGAGGTCGGCGAACGGCAGGACGGCGACGGATTGCCGGGATGGTGGGCCGTCGGCGTCGGCGGCTGCACCAGCGCCGGCGGCCGCACCGGCACTCGTGCCGTCGACTTCGCTGACCGCCGCACCGGCCGAATCCGCACCGCCGGGAGCCGTGCTGCGACCGACCCACCAGGCCCCGCCAGCCAGCGCGATCACTCCTGCCAGGGCCATCAGCGCGGCCGGCCAGTGTTTCGCCGGTGGCTGGGCGGCGATCGCGTCGAGCTCGCCGGTCGCCGCGGGATCGGTGCGCTTCACACCCTCCGAGGTCCGCTCGTACGCCCATGCAAGCACGATTGCGATCGGAAACCCGATCAGCACCAGGAAGGTCGCGGTACGCAGCACCACATCGGGAAGCGCCAATCCCTCCGCGAGAAGATCGGCCACCTGCAGCACTACGAAGCCCACCGCACCGTACACGGCCGCGACGCGGAACACCTCTCTTCGCTTCAGCTCGGCGAAGAACCGCTGGTAGGCAGGGATCTCGGACATTACCACTCGATCATCTGTTCGAGCTGCGGGATCAGGGCCTGGAAGCGCGGATCCGAGCGCAGCGGATCGTACAGCGGGTCGAGCTTCAGATCGCCGAGTCCGAAGATGCTCGGGTGAGACAGCATAATCTCCATCAGTTCGATCGCGTCGTCGTAGCGGCCGGTGAGCACGTAGGTGCGCACGAGGAACCAGTTCAAGACGGCTGCGTCGGCGGCATCATCCTCGTAGCCGTGCAGGCGAACGGCTTCCTCAGCCTGCCGGATCGCCTCTTCGGCATCGCTCCGACCGCCTCGCAAAGCCAGGCCGAGACCGAGATGCGCGTGCGCCATGGCTGCCGTTCCAAATCGGTCTCGCGGCACGGGACTCGGTCGAATCTCGAGTTCGGCCTCGGCTTCAGCCACGGCGGAATCGGCCCAGCTTCGGGCATTCGCTTCGTCACCCTTCAAGTGGTACGCCGTAGCCAGGCGCAACGCGTTGGAGTGGAAGCGCTCCGAACCCGATGCGAGCGCGATACTTGCCGGCTCGCCGGTAATTCGCATGGCCGCGTCGATCGCCGCGTCGTAGTCCCTGCGCATGTAGGCCAGCCAGTACTCGGCCGCCTCTGCTCGACCGGGAAGCGCGGATTCCCTTCTGATCTCGAGCAGCTCGCGGGCGGCCGCGGAATCGCCCTCGCTGAACAGCACGATGTCAGGAAATCGGGCGCCGGCGCCCGAGACCGGTTCGATTTCGAGCGCAATCTCGTACTGGCTCCGGGCTATGCCGTACCGGCGGAGACGGTAGTTGTTGCTCCCCTGGTTCCAGATGAGGGTAGCATTCCGAGGATCGAGCTGGATCGCCCGGTCCAGCAGCTCCATCGCCTCGGGCCAGTAACCCATGCGGCGCAGCACCCAGCCCTCGTGCTGCATGATCTCGGGGTCCCCCGGTCGCAGGGTGCGCGCCTCACGCAGGGCCTC
>JAENXO010000391.1 GCA_016649455.1 Gemmatimonadota bacterium
GCAGGATCAGGCCTCCGCGGCCTCCGGGTTGTCTTCCTCCGTCTCTTCCAACTCGTCGGCGACCGCCGTGATTCCCAGCACCACCCGGAGCTTCTGCTCGATCGCGTCCGCGACATCGGGGTTCTCGCGCAGGAAGACCTTGGAATTTTCCCGCCCCTGCCCGAGTCGGACATCGTCGCCGTAAGAATACCACGCTCCCGAACGCTGAACGATTCCGTGTTCCTCGCCCAGATCCACGAGGATTCCGGGCCGACTGAATCCCTCGTTGAACATGATGTCGAATTCCGCCATCCGGAACGGTGGAGCGCACTTGTTCTTGACCACTTTCACGCGCGTGCGGTTTCCGACCTGTTCATTCCCTTCCTTGATCGAGGCGATCCGGCGGATGTCCAGCCGGAGAGAAGAGTAGAATTTGAGCGCCCGGCCACCGGTCGTTGTCTCGGGGCTGCCGAACATGACGCCGATTTTTTCTCGAATCTGATTCGTGAAGATGACGGCGGCGTGGGAGCGGCCGATCGCACCGGTGAGCTTCCGGAGCGCCTGCGACATCAGCCGGGCCTGAAGGCCGACGTGATAGTCACCCATCTCTCCTTCGATCTCGGCTCGCGGGACGAGAGCCGCCACCGAATCGATGACGATCACATCCAGGGCGCCCGATCGGACAAGAGTTTCGGCGATTTCCAGCGCCTGCTCGCCCGTGTCCGGCTGAGACACGAGCAGATTCTCGACGTCGACCCCAAGGCGTTCCGCATACTGAACGTCCAGCGCGTGCTCGGCGTCGATGAACGCCGCGACGCCGCCATCCTTCTGCGCATTCGCGATCACGTGAAGCGTCAGCGTCGTCTTCCCCGAAGACTCGGGGCCGAAGATCTCGGTCACCCGACCACGTGGAATTCCACCGATGCCGGTGGCGTAGTCCAGGTTCAGCGCCCCGGTCGAAATCACCGGTGTCTTCACCCGGGCCCGATCGAGACCGAGCCGCATGATCGCTCCCTTGCCGTGCTGTCGTTCGATCTGATTGATCGCCACGGTGAGGGCCTTTCTCCGTTCTTCGCTCAACTCCAATGCCATCGCGCTCTGTCCTCGAATTCGGGGTCGGTTGTCGGTGCGATCAGTATACCGGACCCCTCCGACTTTCGCAATTTGTTCGGGTCGGACCCGAGGGGCGGACCATTGCGATGGCCGGTGCGCCCGGACGGGCAGATATCGTCGGCGCGTCTCAACCGTCGGTCAACGGATTCCGGACTCCCGCCTTGCCTTCCCGGATCGTCCGAGTCACGATGCGGCGTACGGCGATTCCACGAATCGACGTCGGTTGCGCGTAACGCCACACGAGAGCGGAGAGTCTGTCATGACGGGTGAGGCAAGGGAAGGTCAGCCGCCGGTGCCCGCGGGAGCGATCGAGGGACTCGGGTCGTTCTATCTGGGCAGGCTGACTGCAGAAGCCGGTTCTCCACCCTTCATGTACGACGCTCGTGACCTGACAACGCACGCGGTTGTGCTCGGGATGACGGGAAGCGGCAAGACGGGCCTGTGCCTCACCCTGCTCGAAGAAGCCGCGCTCGACGGAATCCCGGCCCTGGCGATCGACCCGAAGGGAGATATCGGGAACCTGCTGCTCACGTTTCCGGGACTCCAGCCCGGAGACTTCCGGCCGTGGATCGATGAGGCAGAGGCGGCAAGGCGGGGGATCTCGCCGGATGAACTCGCCGAACAGACAGCGGAACTGTGGCGTAACGGTCTGGCCGAGTCCGGCCAGGACGGAGATCGCATCGGGCGGCTTCGGGCAGCCGTCGACATGCCGATTTTCACTCCCGGTGCGACGCACGGTCTGCCGATCGCGGTCCTGAGATCGTTCGAGGCGCCGCCCGAAGTTGTCCGGACCGATCCGGATGCGCTGCGGGAACGGGTAGCCACGGCCGTGTCCGGGCTCCTGGCGCTGGCCGGAATCGAGGCCGATCCCGTCCACAGCCGCGAGCACATTCTGTTGTCGAAAATCATCGAGCAGGGTTGGGCGGCCGGTCGAGACTTCGACCTCGGAGCCTTGATCCGAGCAGTCCAGCAGCCGGGCTTCGATCGGGCAGGCGTTCTCGATCTCGAGTCCTTCTTCCCTGCGCGGGCCCGGTTCGAGCTCGCGACGAAACTGAACAACCTGATTGCCGCACCCGGCTTCGAGGCCTGGCTCGAAGGACCGCCGCTCGACATTCCGTCGCTGCTGTGGACCCCGGAGGGCAAGCCGCGGATCTCGATCTTCTCGATCGCACACCTGCCGGACGCGGAGCGGATGTTCTTCGTGACGCTGTTGTTGAACGAGCTCCTGGCCTGGGCTCGCTCGCAGCCCGGCACATCGTCCCTGCGCGCACTCCTGTACATCGACGAGGTGATGGGATATCTGCCACCCACCCGGCAGCCGCCGTCGAAGCCCCCTCTCCTGACTCTGCTGAAGCAGGCCCGTGCATACGGACTCGGGATCGTCCTGGCTACGCAGAATCCGGTGGATCTCGACTACAAGGGCCTGGGAAACACCGGCACCTGGTTTCTCGGGCGCCTGCAGACCGAGCGTGACAAGGACCGGGTGATCGAAGGACTCGAGGGTGAGTCCGCCGCCGCCGAGGGCGGGCTCGATCGCAAGCGGATGGACCGGCTCCTTTCGGGGCTCGAGAAGCGGACCTTCCTGGTGGGAAACGTACACGCCGACGGACCGGAATTGATTCGGACCCGGTGGGCCATGTCGTACCTGCGGGGCCCCCTGACCCGACCCGAGGTCCGCAGCCTGATGCAGGATCGCAGGGAGGAGCCGGCAGCCCCTGATCCCGGCCGTGCCGAATCGGTACGGCCATCGGAACCGGGATCGAACACAGCCGCGGAACCAGAATTGACGCGGGACCGTCCGGTCGTACCGCCGGACGTCCGCGAGGTCTTCCTGTCTCCAGCTGCGGCGGACGGAGCCGACTCTGAAGCGGTGTGGCGGCCTGCACTGCTCGGACTCGCGGGGCTTCACTACGCTCGCGCGTCCCTTGGAGTCGATGTCTGGCAGGACGTGGCCGTGTTGTCACCGATGCAGGACAGCCCCGCGACCGATCCGTGGGACGGAGCGGAGGAATTGCGACACATCCCCGACCTGGA
>JAENXO010000577.1 GCA_016649455.1 Gemmatimonadota bacterium
GAGACTGGTTGAGCACCCGTCACGGATTCTACATGTAGGAATCTGCCGCGCGATCAAGGGTCGCGGGCCGCCGCCGATCGCGGCTTCAGCCTGAGGTCCTGGAAGTCGTAGCTGAAGTCCACGGCAGGAGACGCGGGGACCATGCGCGCCGCCTGGATTCGGCCGTCCGGTGCCAGGTCGAAGGTGATGAAGGCGTCCGCCCTCAGCTCCCTGTCCCGCCAGCGGACGAGGAACGTGTCGTGCTGCCAGTGCTCCAGGTCTCCGACGAGGGACGGTGTCCGGGTGAAGCGGATCGCCAGGCCGCCTCCCGCCCGTTCCACCACGACGTCCCCGTACCAGGGGTCGGAGTAAACGTCCGCGTATTCTTCCAGTGTGAGTGACGGCCTCGAAGCCGTGTCACGTGCCACGGTGGAGGTCAGCTGATCCTGAGCCCGGACCGAGTCGCGCCGGGCACCGAGGCCGACGTACGCACCCAGCCAGTCATACGCCGGTGCTTCCAGGTAGTGATCGAGGACGAGGTGGGTGATCGCCTCGAACGCCGCTCCCTGTTCCGCATTCGTCAAGACGACAACTCCGAGATCGAGACCGGGGATCAGCGTCAGGCGCGACACGTACCCGGGCAGGCTGCCGGTGTGGGTGATCATTTGACGCCCGCGGTAGTCGCGCACGGCGAAGCCGAGGCCGTATCCGTTGAAGCTCCGGTCGAGCGGCGCGAGCTCGGGCGGGGGAGGGCCGAACGGAATCGGAGTCACGATGCCCCACAGCTCGGATGTCGTGCGCGGAGAGAACAGCCGCTCGGAGCCGGCCACCCGTCCGGAATCCAGTTGCACGAGCATCCAGGTGGCCATGTCCGTCGCGCTCGCGTTGATCCCGCCCGAAGCATTCGTATTCGTCGCGTCGAACGGACTGACGGGGCGCACGGTTCCCTCGACCCGAGCGTGCGGAGTCGCGACGTTTCCTCCCTCTCGCGTCGATGCGCGGGACACCCTCGTGTCCGACATGCCGAGCGGCTCAATGATCCGAGTCGCCACGAACTCCTCCCAGGTCAGTCCGCTTACGGACTCGATCACGAGTGCCGCCACGTGATACAGGACGTTGTCGTAGGCGTATGCGCTCCGGAAGCTCGTCACCGGCTCCAGCCAGCGGATCGCGCGAACGATCTCCTCGCGGGTCCGATCGGACGGGGGCCAGCCCAGTAGATCGCCCTGGCCGAGTCCGAGGCCACTGCGATGCACCAGCAGGTCGCGGACCGTGATCTCCCGCGTCACCCAGGGATCCCACATCTGGAACCACGGGAGGTATCGGATCACCGGGGCATCCCACTCCAGCCGATCTTCCTCGACCAGGAGTGCCAGCGCCGTGGCCGTAAACGCCTTCGTGTTGGATGCGATCCCGAATCGGGTGTGGGCGTCGATGGGATCAGGGCGTTCGATGTGCCGGACGCCGTAGCCGCGAGCGACGACGATCCGGCCGTCCCGCACGATGGCGAGAGCAAGCCCCGGCACGTCGAATGCCTCCATCACCTCGGCCACGAATGCGTCGAGTTCTGCTGGCGGGTCGGGGTGGACCTCCTGGGCGGCGGCAGGCAGAGCAGCGAGCCCGGCGCATGCCAGGTAGACGACACCCCAGCGATACCGGCGAGAACTCACGCTCACGGCCATGTGCAGCTCCAGGTCAACCGTTCGAGGTGGAAATGGTTCTCTGGCAATCAGGTCCTGCCTCGCGCGGCCAGCAGTACGGCCTCGACGAAGCGTACCGGCGAATCCGGTGTCACGACGACCGTCTCGGAACCGAGGTCCAGAACGACGCAGAAACTCGGATCGGTGACGTAGGCGCGGTAGCTGCCGAGCGTCGCGTTTCTGAATTTGCCGGCGAAGGCGAAGGCCCCGCCGATCCCGAACACGCGGATC
>JAENXO010000557.1 GCA_016649455.1 Gemmatimonadota bacterium
GCGATCGCCGTTTCCCATCCTCATTTCTATGGCTCGATGGTGGAGTGGAGCCGGGAATTCGGCGGCGCTCCGATCTACCTGCACGAAGCCGAGCGTGAGTGGGTCCGGCGCCCGTACGATGCGGTGGTGTTCTGGGACGGAGACGTGCACGAGCTTGCCCCGGAGCTGACCCTCGTCCGCACGGGTGGTCATTTCCAGGGATTCCAATGCCTGCACTGGAGCACGGGAGCCGATGGACGGGGAGCCCTGCTGTCGGGCGATCAGCCGAGCGTGTGCTGGGACCGCCGTCACCTGACGTTCATGTACAGCTATCCGAACTTCATTCCGCTCGGGCCCGAGGCCGTGCGTCACACGCGCGACGTGCTCGCTCCCTTCCGGTTCGACCGGATCTACGGGGCCTGGTGGGACCGGGTGATTCCAGAAGGTGGGTCCGAGGCGCTCGAGCGCTCCGCCGAGCGGTTCCTGCGCGCGATCGGTTCCCCGGACCCCTGATCCTTCGGGCCTGGAGGGTCAGGCGAAGATCTTGACGTCTCCGTGCTGGATCTTCGTTCCCAGGACTTCCAGGAATTTCGCGATCCACGCCGGGTGTGCCGGCCACGCAGGCGCGGTGACGAGCGTCCCGTCGACCACCGCATCGGTGACCGGGACCTCGATGTACTCGCCGCCCGACATCGTCACCTCCGGGCCGCACGCCGGATAGGCCGTACAGCGTCTTCCTTCGAGCACGCCAGCGGTCGCCAGCAGCTGCAGCCCGTGACAGATCGCGGCAATCGGCTTCCCGGCCGCATCGAAATGCCGGACCATGTCCAGCACCTCCTCGTCGAGGCGCAGGTATTCGGGCGCTCTTCCCCCGGGCACCACGAGCGCGTCGAAATCGGACGGATCGATATCGGCGAACGTCGCATTGAGCCCGAAGCCGTGACCCGGTTTCTCGGAATACGTCTGATCGCCCTCGAAATCGTGGATCGCCGTCGCGACCGAGTCGCCCCGCTTCTTCCCCGGGCACACCGCATACACTTCGTGCCCCACCGCCTGCAGCGCCTGGAACGGCACCATGACCTCGTAGTCCTCGACGAAATCACCGACGATCATCAACAGTCTCTTCCCTGCCATCGGTACCTCCAGAAACGTGTTCAGTTCGATTACTGGTAGCGGGCGTTCGTCTCACGCGCGCCGTCTTCGCACACCGGCCACGGTCGCGGCTGGCCGGTCTCGTCGTCGATCGGCATCACCCGCCGGTCCCGCGGCACCCGCTCGTCCTCCGCGGCCTGGTAGGCGAGCATCGCGACCAGCGTCGCATTATTGCGCACCTCAGACCATACGATCTTGTCGAACGTGTCGAGATTGGTGTGCCACGTGTACGCGAAGTAGTTCCAGCTGTTCGAGCCGAGGCCGAACGTCGGGGCCCCGGTGCAGTTGAACGCCGCGTGATCGCTGCCACCGCCGCTCGGCATTGCGGGAACGCTGATATCGATGTGCTGGCTGATCTCCGACGGTACGCGCGTGATCCAGCGGACGAGGTATTCGGCTGCCCCGAGCATTCCCATCGACGAAGCCCGGGAGATCCTGCCGGTGCCGTTGTCCTGGTTGAATGCGGCCTGGAGACCTTCGATCACTTCCGGGTGATCCCGGACGAACGACCGGGATCCATTGAGCCCCTGTTCTTCGCTCGCCCACAGGCCGACGAGGATCGACCGCTTTGGCCGCGGATAGGTGCTCTTCAGAATCCGCATCGCCTCGAGCATCGTCACCGAACCCGTGCCGTTGTCCGTCGCGCCCGATGATCCGTCCCACGAGTCGAAGTGCGCCGACAGTACGACGTACTCATCGGGCAGCTCGGTTCCCCGGATCACTCCGATCACATTCGCCACAGGAACCGGGTCCGTCATGCTGGCCTGAGCATCCGCGCGCAGTCTCGGGCCCTGTCCCTGCATGGCCAGCCGGGTTACGAGCCCGTAGTCCTCGCAGGA
>JAENXO010000274.1 GCA_016649455.1 Gemmatimonadota bacterium
CGGCGTGGGCAATTTCCTCCGGAAAGTAGACCTGGAAGTGGCCAATCACCTTCCCGCCCGCCTCTCGCCAGCGGCGCACGGTCGGGAAATCAGTGTCCTCGATCAGTTCGCGGCACTCGTACAGGACCTCGTCGAGAGGACGGTCCCGCCAGTCTGGAAACGTGACGACGTCTCTCATCGGTGATTCCATGTCGGGGTTCGCTTTTCGAGGAAGGCACGCAGGCCCTCCTCCGGGTCTTCGGACCGCATCAGCTCGTCCACGTAGATCCCGGCGGCCCCCCGCAGGGCCTCCGGGAGCCATGCCTCGGTTCGGAGGCGGAGCGTCTTGACCGTCGCCCGCAGCGCTGCGGCGCTGTGCCTCGCTATCCGGAGCGCGAGACGCCTCGCCTCCTCCTCGATGACCGCGTCGGGTAAGACACGCAGCACGATCCCCGCCTCGGCCGCCTGGTCCGCTGTCAGCGGGTCCCCCGTGAACAGGATCTCCGAAGCGACGGCGTGACCGGCCCGCGATGGGAGCAGGACGCAGGCGGCCGGGGCGCACACCCCGAGGACGATCTCCGGCTGCCCGAACAGGGCACTCTCGCCGGCGATGACGATGTCCGCCGCCTGAACGAGCTCGAACCCGCCGCCCATGCAGCGCCCGCGTACGGCAGCGATGACAGGGAGAGGGAAGGACGCGAGCGCCCGGATCGTGTCGAGGAATTCGGGGATCATCTGCTCGAATTCGGGAGGCAGGTGCTCGCCCACGTCGGCGCCGGCGGAGAAGTGCTTTCCCTCCGCCGCCAGGAGCAGGACGCGCAGATCCGGAGCGGCTCCCAGTTCCTCGAGCCGACCGCGCAACTCCTGAAGGAGTTGCCGGGTCAGGATGTTGAGCGGGGGATGGGACACGGTGATCGTCCCGATCCCGTCCGCCAGGTCGACTGTCACGCTCATGCGATCCCGCTTTCTGCGTCCGCTCCGAAATGCTGGCCGGACGCCGGACACATCAGATGTACTGGCCCCCATCCACCCGAAGCACCGATCCGGTCACGTACCCGGCCCGCTCCGAGCAGAGGAACGCCACGGCGTCCGCACAGTCCTCTGGCTCACCCAGCCGTCCGACAACCGCTTCTTCCTCGGCGCGCGCCAGCGCCGCTTGCGGCAACCCGCTGGTCATATCCGTGCGCACGAAGCCCGGGGCGATCGCATTAACCGTCACCCCGTAGCGCCCGAGCTCGCGCGCCATCGTCTTCGTGAGGGCGATAACGCCTCCCTTCGAGGCGGCGTAGTTCGCCTGTCCGAACTTCCCCCGCATCCCGTTGATCGACGCGACGTTCACGATCCGTCCCCACGAGCCTTCCCGGAATCGCTCCGCCGCCGCACGGTTGTAGTGGAACGTTCCCGTCAGGTTGACATCGATCACCTCGTCCCACTGCTCGTCCGACATCTTCCAGCTCACGGCGTCCCTGGTGATCCCGGCGCAGCACACGACGATGTCCAGACTCCCGAACCCGTCGGCAGCCGCACGAACGGCTTCTCGGGCAGCAGCCGGGTCCCGGACGTCTGCCTCGATCGCCATGCAACGGCGCCCCGCTTCCTTGACCCGCGCCGCCACGCTTTCGGTGACCTCGTCCACGCTCCGATCCACGATCGCCACATCGCAGCCCTCGGCGGCGAGCCGCGCCGCGACAGCCGCTCCGATCCCGGAGCGCCCACCCGTGACGAGTGCCGCCCGGCCGCTCAGCCCGAGGTCCATGCGGCTCCTAATCCTCCCGGAACTGCGGGGAGATCGCCCGCAGCAGCTCGTCATTCCACGGGTGTCCCTCAGCGAGCAACTGGCGAAGCCGGATGAAGTCGACCTCGCGGTCGTCTTTCGGTCCCTCATTGAACGCCCGGAAACCGGCTCTCCCCTCTGTCATCATGTTCAGGGCTAGCCACTCCCGGTTCGTTACGCTCGTGTTGTCCCAGTGCCACTGCTTGTGCTTGCGCAGACTGCTCAGCGTCTTCGACACGCACTCCGGCATCAGCATCAGGATCTTGGTGCACATGGCTTCGACCGCCTCGTCGAGCCGGGAAAGGTCCGTCTCAGCGCTGGCCATCAGCTGCTTTGCGGCCTCGCGCTCCGCGCCCGTCTTCGGCTCTCCGTACACGAGGTTCCCGAACGCGTCCACGTAGCGGTCCGTGATCGCCATTGGGTTGGGAATCCACTCACCACCCACCCTCAGTACGGGCACGATCTCGTTCAGCAGGCCGAGCCGGAGCGCCTTGTGCGCGCTCCACGTCTCGCACAGCACTCCGCTCTCCACGGCGTGCGCGAACCCGACGTAGAGGGGCAGGAAGTCGGTGGACCCCCCGTCGGGGGCGGAGCCGTGCTTCGGGCCGGCCTGGCCGAAGCGGGCCGTGTCGGCGGCGATGCTGAAGTCGCAGGCCATGCCGATCTCCTGCCCACCCCCGATCCGCATCCCGTTCACCCGGTTCACGACCGGCTTATCGCAGCGCAGGATCGCGTCGATCATGTCGTTGAACAGCCGCATGTACTGCTTGTATTCCTGGGGATTCCCGGCGTAGTACTCGGCATACTCCTTCGTATTCCCGCCGGTGCAGAAGGCCCGGTCGCCGACCGCCGTGAACACACAGCACACGACCCGCCGGTCTGTGCTCGCCTCCCGGAAGGCGAGGATGATCTCCTTCACGGCGGCCGTCGTGTAGCTGTTGAACTGCTTCGGGTTGTTCAGGGAAATCCAGGCGTTGTACAGGCCCGCGACCGGCTGTCCGGCGGGATCAATGACGGGCTGCAGCTCGTACAGGATTTCCCGGAACGAGGGGGTCTCGACGAGGGTGTGACTCTTCAGCATCTCGCGCTCCTCAAGGTGCGACTTCTCCGTCCGGGACTAGAATGGCTCGCCGTTCGATTTCGTGATCGGCGACTCGCTGCAGGACCTCCGGACCTTCAGCTAGCGGGTACCGTTCGATGAACGGCCGCAGCGTGATCCGTCCCGAGGTCACGAGTTCCAGGGCCTGCGGATACAGCTCCGGCCGACAACCCCAGGTCCCCTGGACGGTGGCGTCATGGGCCATCAGGTTGCTCAGCCTCACCTCGATCTTACCGAGCGTGAAGCCGACGACCATCAGGGTGCCGGCGTGGCCAAGCAGTCCCCATGCCGTCTCCTGGCCGCTAGTGGTTCCCGAGCACTCGAACAGTTTCCAACTCTCCGGGGGGCACCCCCACTGCTTCGCGAAACCCCGCACCTCATCGCGCAGGGCCCGGAAATCCATCTGGGAGGCGTCAATCGTGTGCGCAGCGCCGTGGCCGGCTATCGACGCGAGGCGGTCCCGGTTGACGTCGATCGCGATCACCCGCGCGCCGAGCGACGCCGCAATCTGGACGCAGTAGGTACCCACGCCACCGACGCCCACCACGATGGCGACGTCCTGCGCCGCGAGGCCGCTCCGAACGATGGCCTGGAAGGGCGTGGTCACGGCGTCCGCCACGACGCTGAGTTCGGCCAGGTCGTAGCCGCCACGCTCGCGGACCTCGCACAGTCCCCTTCCCGGGACTACGATCCGGTCCGCGAACCCACCGTCGATGTCGTTCCCGGGCATGATTTGAGCACGGCAGGCGTTGCCTCGGTCGGTCCGGCAGAGGTCGCACCGTCCGCAAGAAATGACGGCGGGCACGATCACCTCGCGGCCCTCCCAATCGCGGAATTCGCTCCCGGCCTCCTCTATGGTGCCGCTGATTTCGTGCCCGAGCGTTAGTGGGAGCGGTGACTTGGTCGGGACTCCGTCCTTCCAGAAGCCGATGTCGGTGTGGCAGACGCCGCACCCGGCGACCTTTACCACGACCTCGTCGGACCCGGGAGAGGAAAGCTCCACCTCTGTCATAACCAGCGGTTCGCCGACGGTCTCCAGACGGACTGCCTTCATGACGTTCTCCTTGCCGGCTTCCGGGGCGTGGCCACGACGCGCCGCTTCCGATTCTCGAGGGGGACCGCGAGTCCTCCCACCAGATGCTCAGCGAACTGCTCGCCGAGTTCGTCGGCGTGTACCGACCCCTCCGGCCGGTACCACCGGGCGATCCAATTGATGGCCCCGAGGATAGCAAACGTCGCGAGTTTCGAGTCGACGGAGCGGAATTCGCCCTGTTCGATGCCGCGGTCGATCATCCTGCGGAGGGCCCGCTCGTATCGGTCACGGGCGCCGATGATCTCCTTCTGCCGCTCGGGTGACAGGGCGGTAACCTCGAACGCGAGCGGGGAGCCCTCCAGGGTGTCGGTCATCACGCGGACATGCTCTCGGATCGCGTAGACGAGCTGCTCCCGTCCCGACTCGAATCGGCGCGCCTCGCGAAGCAGCCGCCCCAGCTCCGACAGCGACTCCCGATGGCAGGCGTAGAGAATCGCTTCCTTGTCCGGAAAATAGTGGTACAGCGCAGTC
>JAENXO010000500.1 GCA_016649455.1 Gemmatimonadota bacterium
CGGCGACCGGGTGGATGCGATGAACGATCGGCTTGCCGAGCGGTTCGGATTCCCGGGCGTGTGGGATGTCACGGGCCAGACATACCCGCGGAAGTTCGACCACCGCGTACTCTCGGTCCTGGCGGGGATCGGCGCGAGCACCGCGCGCTTCGGACAGGACGTGCGACTTCTCCAGAGTTTCGGCGAGATCGAGGAACCGTTCGGCCGGAGCCAGATCGGATCCTCCGCGATGCCCTACAAGAGGAACCCGATGCGCTGCGAGCGAGCCTGCTCGCTCGCGAGACACCTGTGCACGTTGGAGCTGGACGCGGCCTGGACTGCATCAGTGCAGGGATTCGAACGGACGCTGGACGACTCCGCGAATCGACGGATCGCGATCCCGGAGGCATTCCTGTGCACCGACGCGATCCTGCTGATCGTGGACAACGTCGCCTCCGGTCTGGTCGTGCACGAAGCCGTGATCGAAGCCCGGCTCACCCGGGCGCTTCCGTTCCTGGTCACGGAGCAGGTGCTGATCGCCGGGGTCCGCAAGGGAGGCGACCGGCAGGAGTTGCACGAGCGCATCCGGGTGCATGCCATGGCTGCCCGCGAACGGCTGGATTCCGGATCCGACGACAACGACTTCTTCCGGCGCGTGGCCGATGACTCCGTGTTCGGGTTGTCGATGGATGAGTTGACTTACCTCTCCCGGCCTGAGGATCTGGTCGGCAGATCCGCTGTGCAGGTGGAGCGATACCTGAGCGATCGGATCGGTCCGCTGCTGGAGGGATATTCGGGCGCGTCGGCGCCGCGGTTGAGAGTATGAACAGGATGGATGATCCGAAGATGACCGATTTTCGAGGAACAGACCTGGCCTTCCCCCTGCTTCGAAGGGGTAAGGTGCGTGAGATGTATGACATGGACGACGCTCTGCTGATGGTCGCGAGCGATCGGATCAGCGCCTTCGACTGCATCCTGCCTCAGCCGATCCCGGACAAGGGGGCAGTTCTCACACAGATCTCGCGCTTCTGGTTCGACCGCTCCGGCCACGTCGTGCGCAGTCACTGTATCTCGGCGGATCCGGATGAGATCGTGAGGCTGCGTCCGGAGCTGGAGGAGACGAGGGACCTGTGGGCCGGCAGGGGCATGCTGGTCGAGAAAGCCGAGCCATTTCCAATCGAGTGCGTGGTGCGCGGGTACATCACCGGGTCCGCGTGGAAGGAATACTCGGACTCGGGGACACTGGCCGGCGAACCGCTCGCGGAGGGACTGGTCGAGGCCCAGGAACTCGATCCGCCGATCTTTTCACCGGCCACGAAGGCGGACTCAGGACACGACGAGAACATCACCTTCGATCAGATGAAGGGAGTCGTGGGAACCAAGGTCGCCGAGTATCTTCGAGAGACCAGCCTCGACCTCTACATCTTCGCCCGAAACTACGCTCGCGAGCGTGGGATCCTGATCGCGGACACGAAGTTCGAGTTCGGGACATCGCGCACCGGCGAAGTTCTCCTGATCGACGAGGCCCTGACGCCCGATTCGTCGCGGTTCTGGCCGTCCGATGAGTACGCGCCGGGCCGGACGCCGTCGTCGCTGGATAAGCAGCCCGTACGAGACTACCTCGAAGGCCTCGTACAGGCGGGCGAGTGGGACCGGAATCCTCCGGCGCCTGACCTTCCTCCCGAGATCGTCGCCTCAACCAGCGAACGATACCGGGAAGCCTACAGTCGGCTCACCGGCACCGAGCTACCGGAGTATCGATGAATTCGATTCCTCTACCGATCCACCTGGACGACGACAAGCCTCGAGACGAGTGCGGGATCTTCGCGATCAGCGGCTCCCGCGCAGCGGCGGAGCTCACGTTCCTCGGGCTGTACGCGTTGCAGCACCGGGGACAGGAATCGGCGGGAATCGTAGCAATCGACGACGAGGGCGTGGCACACAGTCACAAGGGTATGGGCCAGGTCAACGAGGCATTCGACGACGCCACCATGCGTCAGCTTCCGGGCACCGTGGCGATCGGTCACGTCCGCTATTCGACCGCCGGAAGCTCCTCGTTGCGTAACGCGCAGCCGGTGCTGGTCAATTACCGGCACGGTCCGATGGCGCTCGCTCACAACGGCATGCTGACGAATGCCAACGAGATCGGCACGCGTCTGACCGACGAAGGGGCGATTTTCCAGACCGAAAGCGACTCCGAAGTCGTGATTCACCTGATCGCGCGCTCGCGCCGGGACCTGCCGGACCAGCAGGTCGACGACGCTCTGTCGCAGCTCGTGGGGGCCTTCTC
>JAENXO010000409.1 GCA_016649455.1 Gemmatimonadota bacterium
GAGACCGGATGTGGCCGATACCTGGAAGGGAGTGGGTATCGGGGCGCCTCGTGGCACCACGGTCCGCTCCGTGGAGTCCGGCGAGATCGCGTGGGCCGGATCCCGCGGCCTGCTGGGACAGACCGTGATCATTGACCACGGGGGCGGATACTGGTCGGGGTACCTGTATCTCCAGGACGTTCGGGTCGGCGTTGGAGATCGGGTCTCGTCCGGCACGGTAATCGGTAACGTGGGGGGCGACGAAGAATCGCCACAGGGCACTCACATCGAATTTCAGATCTATGAGCCGGATTCGCGCGGCGACCCGCGCCAGGTCGATCCGGTCCGGTGGCTCAGGGGACGCTCGTGACCCTCCACCCGGTGTACGGACACGAGGACCTCCGCCGCCGCCTGCAGGAGAGTGCTGCGGCGCGGCGACTGCCACAGTCTCTGCTGTTCACGGGTCCGGAGGGAGCCGGGAAGCAGCGACTCGCGCTGTGGCTCGGGACTTCCCTGCTCTGCGCGGCTGACCCGACGGAGAGACCGTGCGGCCGCTGCCGGTCGTGTCATCTCGCCGCCGACCTGCAGCACCCGGACATACACTGGTTCTTTCCGGTTGCGTCGCCCGGTGGGAGCCTGACGCCAGAGAAGCGCCGGGAGAAGCTCGAGGACGCCCGGCTCGAGACGCTCGCCGCCCGCCGCGAGAACCCGTTTCAATCCGCGGAGCCCGACCGGTCGGCGGCGCTCTATCTCCCGGTGGTCGAGGAAATCCGGTCGCGCGCATCCCGCAGGCCCGCGATGTCCAGCGGGACCGTATTCGTGATCGGAGATGCGGAGAGAATGGTCCCACAGGCCTCCAGCCCTGAAGCGGCCAACGCCTTTCTCAAGCTGCTGGAGGAGCCGCCTCCGGACACCATGTTCGTCCTCACCTCGAGTCGTCCGGGCCTGCTGCTGCCCACGATCTGGTCGCGCGTGCTCTCGGTGCGAGTTACGCCCGTCGATACCAGCACTACCGCCCGGTTCCTGGAGGCAGAAGCCGGTCTGGACGCGGCACGCGCGCAGGAAGTTGCCCTCCGGTCGGGAGGCAGGATCGGAGTCGCACTGCGACTGGTGGAAGCATCAGACGATCCTCGCGTCCCGGCGATCCGGTTCGTGCGGGCCGCGATGTCCGATCGATGCAGCGATCGCTGGGCGCTCTCTGCGTCCTTCGCTCCAGCCGGCGCCCGGGGCGGGTTCAGCGACCTGCTGGATATGGTTGAAGCGGTGTTGCGCGACTGCATCACGATTTCGCTCGAGTCGGATGCTTCCGCGATCGACACGACCCTGGTCGAGCAGCTGCCTCGGGTCCGTTCGATTGATCCGAAAGGTTGGATTGCCGCGGTTTCCCACGTGGAGCAGGCCAGAGACGCGGCGCTGGGAAACGGGAACCCCCAGGGGATTTCGGCCGTGCTCCTCGCTCGTCTGGCTCGGGAGTTGCGCTCCGGTCAGTCCGCTGGACCGGAACGGCGTCGAGCGGCAAGGGTAAGTGGCGCGTTGTGAACGACTACGATCACTTCCCGCATCTGGATGACGCCGGCCGCGCCCGGATGGTCGATGTCGGAGGCAAGGCGGTGACGCGTCGCCGGGCACTGGCCGAGGGCTCGATCCGGATGAACCGGGAGACACTGCGAGCCATCCTGGATCGAACCGTCGAGAAGGGAGACGTACTGGCCGTAGCCCGAATCGCGGCGGTGGGCGGTGCGAAGCAGGCGTCGAACCTGGTGCCGCTCTGTCACCCTCTGCCGCTTCACAGTGTCGCGGTCGAGATCGAGGTGGTCGAGGAGCTTCCGGGCCTTCGCCTCACGGCGGAGACAACGACGGAAGCGCGAACCGGGGTGGAGATGGAGGCTCTGTGCGCAGTGACCACGGGGCTGCTGGCGGTGTACGACATGTGCAAGAGCATGGACCGGGCGATGGAGCTCGGAACCGTGCGCCTGCTGGAGAAGGAAGGTGGGCGCAGTGGAATGTGGCGTCGAGGAGAACCGGACCCTCGACGGCGTGACGGCTCGACGCACTCCTGATATCCGGAAAAGGACAGTCCGATGGAGCAGGACTCGAAATCTGAAGCGCCCGAATCCGCGGCAAGCACTCCCCTGCCGGCTCCCGCGCCGCGAGACCGCTGGACGGGTCGCCTGGCGCCGGGATTCGTGTCTGTCGGGATCTTCGCCGCCGTTGCCGCGGCGGCCTGGCTGACGTTGATCTCGCCGCGGATCGAGTCGATCGAGAGCGCCCGGCTGGAGGCGACCGAACGCTACCTCGATGCCGAGAGCGACCTGGCCGCTACCGGGCACGAGCTGTCCCGGCTTCGCTCCATCATGGCGTATTCCGAAGCGTACCGGATTCCGGCTGACCTCGCGGCGGCAATTCATCGCGCGGCGGTGCTGGAGGACGTGGAACCGGATCTCGCGTTCCGACTGGTGCAGACGGAATCCGGATTCCGTCAGCGGGCGACGAGTCCGCTGGGCGCAATCGGCTACACGCAGCTGCTTCCGAGCACGGCGGCCTGGCTCGAACCCGGAATCAAGGAAGGCCGCCTGTACGACCGGGATACGAATCTGCGGCTCGGACTTCGATACATGCGGCAGCTTCTCGTTCGGTACAACTCCGATCCGCGCTTGGCGCTCCTCGCGTACAATCGCGGTCCGGCGGTCGTGAGGGCGAGTCTCGCCCGTGGAGAGGATCCCGGGAACGGATTCGCCGACAAGGTCCTGGGGGCAGCGGAGTAGCTCGTCCTCACAACCATTCACACATCAGACCAGAGCTCAACACGAACATGGCCAGAGACGCCGACCTGCTTGCTCGTATAGAGTCCCACGACGCCGTCGTGGGCATCATCGGACTTGGATACGTCGGACTTCCCCTCGCCGTCGCATTTTCCGAGGCGGGCTTCAGGACGCTAGGATTCGATGTCAAACCGGCAGTCATCGACGGATTGAACGCCGGC
>JAENXO010000579.1 GCA_016649455.1 Gemmatimonadota bacterium
CTGCAAACGCGGTCGGCTCCGGCAACGTCGTCGACAACTCATTGTCCGGCTCTGATGTGAACGAGGGCACGCTGGGAAAGGTGCCTGACGCCGACAAGCTCGATGGCCTTGACTCGGCGTCGCTTCTGAAGGGCACCACGGTGAAATCTTCCTACGCCAAGACATCCCCGACCCCGACGAGGACCTTCGCGGCGCTGCCAAGTGTGGGCGAGATAATCATGACCTGCACGAGCACGGACGCGCAAGTGCGCTTCAAGAACACGTCGGGCATATCACTGGGCATCTACGTCGACGACTCCGTCAGCGGGGTCTCCCAGACGTTCCCCAACAACGGCTTTGAGACGACGACCCTGACCACGGCGTCCGGTCGGCACGTCGTCTACAGGACGTTCCTGAGCACCTCGCCGAGCTCTGTGGAGTGGGACGTCTTCTTCTCCACCACCGGCTCCAACTGTCACATCTCGGTGCTCCGCACCAACGAATAGACAGATCACGAACAGCGTATTGGAACCAACCCGCTGATCCGTTCCTGACGGAGCCCGTTATCGACGGTGGCCGGGCTCATGCCGAAAGCCTCGGCGAGGTCTTTGGGCTTCGGTCCGGCTCCAGCTAGCTGGAGCACCTGACGGCGCACTTCTGGTTGGTACCTCGGGGGCATTTCCTCCTCCTTGTTGCCGGAGGATTCCAGGCTTGCGTGTCAACCCCTTCGGGGTAAGATCAAGGTGCCCGAATTAGCGGGTTAGCTTCAGAGCGCCGGACCGCGTCATGTTACTTACGGGACCTACGGGCCAACTGTGTCCAAGATCGCCCAGTGGGAGGTCTTCGCCTCAACCAGCACCTTTTTCTGCTTCACAACGGTAATTCGCACGAACGAGTAGCGCCGCCGGGAACCGGCAAACTGCGACGTCCTCGAGCGGATCACGGGGCGGGGCAGGCCCGCTGTGGAAACATGGGCACCGATGAGCATTGCCGAAAGTGACCTCCGAGTCAGATTTGCACCTTCGCCTACCGGTGCGTTGCACATCGGCGGAGCCAGAACGGCACTGTACAACTGGCTGGCAGCCAGACACGGCGACGGCGCCATGGTGCTCCGGATCGAAGACACCGATCGCGAGCGATCGACTCCCGAAAACGTCGAGCAGATCCTCGACGCGCTCAGATGGCTCGAGCTCGACTGGGACGAGGGGCCCGTGTCCCAGGCCGAGCAAGCCGCGAACCACGCAGTGGCGCTCGAGCGGCTGCTCGCGAGTGGCGCGGCTTACCATGACGCGGCTGCGGCTGACGACGTCAAGGCCTGGAAGGCCGAGCACGGAAGCGACCGCGGCTATCGTGGCACCGCCGCCAGCGACGGCACCGGAGCGGTCCGCCTGCGAGTCCCCGACGAAGGCTTCACGGTCGTTGACGACCTGATCCGGGGCGAGGTGCGATTCCCCAACCGCAGCTACGACGACTTCGTAATCGCCCGGGGAGACGGATCGGTGCTCTACAACTTTGCCGTAGCCGTCGACGATGCCGAGACGGACATCACCGAGGTGATACGCGGCGACGACCATCTCTCGAATACGCCGAAGCAGCTCCTGGTTCTCGAGGCCCTCGGCCACGACCCTCCGCGTTACGCGCACGTCCCGCTGCTTCACGGCCCGGACGGCAAGAAGCTCTCCAAGCGCCACGGGGCGGCCTCTGTCCAGGAACTCCGCGAGGCGGGATACCTGCCGGAGGCGGTGCGTAACTACGTCGCCCTGCTCGGCTGGGGCTCCGGGGACGATGAGACCCTGCTCAGCACATCCGAGCTGGTCAGCCGCTTCCGGCCGGAAGACGTCCGCAGGTCTTCTGCCGTTTTCGATGAGAAGAAGCTTCGCTGGATGAACGGTCGTTACATGCGCGAGATGGACCCGCACGAGTACGC
>JAENXO010000122.1 GCA_016649455.1 Gemmatimonadota bacterium
CAGGACTCAAGGCTGATTCCTCAATCGAGATCGGGAACGGTTACACCCTGCTCCGCCAGCCACCCGGCCACGTCATCCCTGATCCGCTGCAGGGCAACCGGCGAGTCGGCCTCGAATCGACAAACGATCACCGGCTGCGTATTGCTCGCCCGGATCAACGCCCAGCCATCGTCGTACAGCACGCGGGCGCCGTCGATGTCGATTACCTCGTAGGACTCGCGATAATGGTCAACGGTCCGATCTACGATCTCGAACTTCTTCTCCTCCGGGCAGTCCACGCGAATTTCCGGCGTAGACGGATACGAGGGAATTGCCGCCGCGAGACGGGACAGCGGCTGGCCGCTTCGAGCCACGAGCTCCGCCAGCCGAGCGGCATCATAGATCGCGTCGTCAACGCCGATCCATCTATCGCCGAGACAGATGTGCCCGCTCATCTCTCCCGCCACCGGAGACCCGCCGACCTTCATCCGCTCCTTGATCAGCGAATGTCCCGTCTTCCACATGACGGGAATGCCGCCGGCCGCCTCGATCATTTCCGGAAGCGCCTTGGAGCACTTCACATCGAACACCACCTCGACCCCGGGGTGGGTCTGAAGGATGTCCAGAGCATACAGCAGAAGGAGGTGATCTCCCCGGACGATCCTCCCGTTCTCATCCACGGCCCCGATCCGGTCGGCGTCGCCATCCAGACCAATCCCGAGCGCCGCGCCCGTCTCCCTGACCAGGGCGATCAGGTCGACCAGGTTCTTGTCCACCGTCGGATCCGGATGGTGGTTCGGAAACGACCCATCGGACTCACAGTACAGCGGAACCACATCGATCCCGGCCGCCTCCAGAGCCCGGCAAGCCACCACACTTCCGGTACCGTTACCGCAGTCGAGAACGACCTTGATCGGGGCAGGCAGGTCGACGGCGCCCGAAACTGCTTCCACGTACCGGTCGAGGATCTCCCGGCGCTCCGTCGTCCCGGCTCCATCCAGATACTCGTCGGCTTCGATTCTCCGACGCAGATCCTGGATAGCCTCACCGTACAGGGAGCCTCCGCCGGCGACCATCTTGATTCCGTTGTACTCGGGCGGGTTGTGGGACCCGGTGATCTGGATGGCACCGTCAGTGCCGAATTCCCGGTCCGCGAAGTACAGCGTAGGTGTTGGAACCGTGTCGATCAGGATGACGTCCGCACCGGCGCGATTCAGCCCGTCGCACATGGTCCGGGCCAGTTCCGGCGAACTGGGACGATTGTCGTGCCCGACGGTGATTCGCGGGGAATCCAGTCCGGTTGACTCCCGCAACCTGGACGCATACGCACGGCCCACGGCGTGGACGACATCAACGGTCAGATCTTCGCCGACGATGCCCCGGATGTCATACTCGCGGAAAATCGTTCCTGAAACGTTCATTGAGACCTCAAACAGGGAAATGGCCGGGCCGGACCACAAGTCTGCCGGACCCGTTTCGGGCCCGGGCCCAGGACCCGCGAGTCCGCCGGCTGAGATGTGCCCCGGCGGGGATCGCGTGACCCGGCGTCAGCTCCGATCGGCGGGCGTGTGCACGACGGCAGTCGGCGGCGGAACTGCATTTGTCTGCCCGATCGCCGGCGCTACGACCGCCGATCTGGGCGTCAGACCTTCTGCTGCCTCGCTCACGGTTCTCAGCGCGTGACCGGGGAACAGGCCGGCTGCCAGCAGGGCGACCACCGCGACGACCGTAGCGAAACGGAACGCCGGGCCTGATCGATCGAGGTCCGGCGCATCGTCGGACGCTGCCTCGAAATACATCTTCCACATCACGCGGAGATAGTAGTAGTAGGAAATCAGGCTCGTAAGCACGAGCGTGATCGCCAGAGCCACCTCACCCGCCTCCACGGCCGCGCTCAGCAGGTACAGCTTGCCGATGAATCCCCCCGTAGGTGGGAAGCCGGCCAGAGACAGCAGGAACACGACGAATGCCGCTCCGAGAAGCGGGCGCCGCCACCCGAGACCACGAAAGTCTGCGAGTTTCGACCGGCTATCTCCCTTGCCGGCGACCACGTATACGACGGCGAATGCCCCGAGCGTCATGATCGCATACACACCCAGATAGAACAGCGCCGCCGATCGGCCGAGCGAGCTCCCTGCGGAGACACCGACGAGCAGGTATCCGGCGTGGGCGATGGACGAGTACGCGAGCATCCGCTTGACGTCGTCCTCCGCCAGCGCGATCAGATTCGGCACGATCATCGTGAGCATCGCCAGCCACCAGACGATGCCATGCCAGAATGGCTCGGCCGGCGCCAGCTCGATCGTTACGATCCTGAGTATCGCCGCGAATCCTGCCGCCTTGACGCCAGCCGCCATGAACCCGGTAACGGGGGTGGGAGCTCCTTCGTAGGTATCCGGTGTCCAGGCGTGAAATGGAACGGCAGACACCTTGAACCCGAGACCCACCAGCAGCAGCGCGACTCCAGCGAACAGCAGCGGATTGCCAGCCTCCGTCCCCCGGACGATTTCGGAGGTCACGAGGCTGAGATTGGTGCTCCCGACTGCCCCGAAAATCAGCGCAATACCATACAGTAGGAAGCCGCTGGCGAATGCCCCCATCAGGAAATACTTGAGCGCAGCCTCCGATGACCGGCGGTCCCGACGATTGATCCCGGTCAGTACGTACACCGAGATCGACATCAGCTCGACCGCCACGAACAGGACGATCAGATCCCGGGTGCCGCCGAGCATCATCATGCCGACGCAAGCCATCAGGACGAGGAAGAAGTACTCGCCGATCCGGAGTCCTTCCCGATCCAGCCAGTCGAACGAGAACAGCAGCCCGAGAGCCGTGGCCCCGAGGATGATGAAGTTCGTCGCCACACGAAATCCATCCACCGCGATCATGTCGTTCTGGCCCGGGACTTCGACAGTCAGTAGCCAGGCGTTGGCGATTGCCGCCGCAATCACACCGGCCACGGCGAGCGCGCCGACCCACCGAGCGCTCGGCGCGCCCCTGCTGCCCCGCTGGAAAACGTCCAGGAGCAGGACCGCCAACGCCGTCACGGACACGACGATTTCCGGCAGCAGCGCCCAGAAGTAGTGGAGCTGTGAGCTGAAGTCCAGAATCACGTCGTCAACCCTCTCAATCCCCGTGCAAGCCGAGGATCAGCATGTGGTCGAACCGGACGTCCGCGTCCAGGGGCTCCACCGGAGCCTGGACCGCCCGCACTTCGATCTGTTCAAGGAGTGCGTTCACCGACGGCGCCGTCCGGGCAAGGAACGGTCCGGGATACACACCGATCACGATGATCATCACCAGTGCCGGCAGCAGGACGATCCGCTCACGCAGGCTGAGGTCTTTCAGACCACGGTTCTCGTCGCTGTCGACCGGGCCGTACAGGATTCGCTGGACCATCGGCAGCATATACGCCGCAGCGAAGATGACGCCCGTCGCCGCAATCGTCGCGGCAACCGGATGCGTCTTGAACGTTCCGATCAGAATCAGGAACTCCCCGACGAATCCGTTGGTCCCGGGAAGTCCGATCGAACTCAAGGCCACGACCACGAACGCGAATGCGAAGAACGGCATCACCTTCGCGATGCCCCCGAAGTCTTCGATCATTCGGGTGTGACGCCGCTCGTACAGCATCCCGATCAGCAGGAAGAGCGCTCCCGTGGAAATCCCGTGATTCACCATCTGGAGAATCCCGCCCTGCACAGACTCGGACGTCAGCGCGAACAGACCGAGCATCACGAAGCCGAGGTGCGCGACCGAAGTGTACGCCACGAGCTTCTTCGCGTCCGGCTGCACGGCCGCGACCCAGGCTCCGTAGGTAATTCCGATCAGGCTGAGGACGATGATCGTGTTCACTACCAGGTCGCTGGTCGCCGCATACGAAAAGAACGGCATGGCGAAGCGCAGAAAGCCGTACGTCCCCATCTTCAGCAGGACGCCCGCGAGGATCACCGAGCCCGCCGTCGGCGCCTCGACATGCGCATCCGGGAGCCAGGTGTGGAACGGGAACAGGGGCACCTTGATCGCGAACGCGAGCGCGAAAGCCGCGAACAGCCAGAACTGCAGCGACCGGGTGATCGGGAGCTGCACCAGGTCGTTGTACGCGAAGGTCAGGACGCCGAACTGCCGGAAGTACAGGTATACGAGGGTGACGATCGCAACCAGCATCAGCAGGGAACCCACGGCCGTGAACAGGAAGAACTTGATGGCCGCATAGATCCGCCGCTCTCCACCCCACACCCCGATGAGGAAGTACATCGGGATGAGCATCAGCTCCCAGAACAGGAAGAACAGGAACATGTCCAGGGCGATGAATACGCCGATCATCGCGCTCATCAGGATCAACAGCATCCCGTAGTACGACTGCTGCTGGCGCTTGATGTAGCTGTACGATCCGAGGATCGCCATCGGCATTATGAAGGTGGTCAGCATTACCATCAGCAGCGAGATGCCGTCAATGCCGACCGTGTAGCCGATGCCCCACTGCCCGATCCACGGGATCGAAACGAAATTCTGCAGCGCCGCCGTACCCTGCTGGAACGTCCAGAACAGTGGAAGCGAAACCAGCCACGCCACGACGCTCGTCCCCAGCGCCACGTGCTTCGCGTCCTCCTCGCCTGCGAACAGGCACGCGACGCCGCCGGCCAGCGGAAGCAGCAGAAGGACCGTAAGTACCCAGTGACTCTCGAAGAAGCTCACGGTTCGATCCCGCTCAGAACAGGAATGTTGCGAGGATCACCAGTACCCCCGTAACGAAATAGAACATGTACGTAGAGACTCGTCCGGTCTGGAACAGGCTACCGATCCAGCCGACGGCCCGCGTGCTGGATGCGAGCCCGTTTATCGAACCGTCGATCAGCCCCGCATCGACGATCCGCCAGCATCCGCGCCACAAGGCGAGAAGTGGAAGAATGACCATGCGGTCGTAAAGCTCGTCCACGTACCACTTGTTGTAGAGCACGCCCGCCAGTCCGGTCGGATCCACCGACTCCGCCGCCGGCTTCCAGGTCCGATGGATCAGGGCCCGGAAGGTCAGCAGGATCACGACCGCAGCAGCCACGGTCGAGATTCCGGCCCACATCGCCTCTCCTCCCCCGATCGGGGAGGCGTGAGCTTCATTCAGGCCATGAGACTCGAGAATTCCGCGCGCCGGTGCGAATATCGGGTGCAGCCAGTCGTGAAACGCGTGCACACCCGGCAGGACCGGCAAGGCATCCGGGATGTTCACCCAGCCACCGATGACGGACAGGACCGCCAGGATGGCCAGCGGGATCCACATCACCGCAGGCACTTCACGCAGGTGCGATTTCGCGTTCTCGCCCGTCCGATTCTCTCCGTAGAACGTCATCACCATCAGGCGCGTCATGTACCCGGCCGTGAGCATCGCGGTGAGGAGCGCTACGCCCCACAGGATTCCGTATCCGTAGGCACCCGTATACCAGATGATCTCGTCCTTCGAGAAGAAGCCGGCGAACGGTATGATTCCGGAGATCGCCAGTGTGCCGACCCACATCGTCGTGAACGTGATGGGCATGTAGCGGCGCAGCCCACCCTGGTTCCGCATGTCGTTCGGATCCTCGTGACTGTGCACCTCGTGATACGCGTGGTGCATCGCGTGGATCACCGCGCCCGAGCCGAGGAACAGCAGCGCCTTGAAGAACGCATGCGTCATCAGGTGGAACACACCGGCCGTGTACGCTCCGACACCGACCGCGAGAAACATGTACCCGAGCTGTGAGACCGTGCTGTAGGCGAGAACCTTCTTGATGTCGTACTGCTGGGTGGCAATCGTCGCCGCAAACAGTGCCGTGCCTGCCCCGACGGCCGCTACGACTGCCTGCGAGACCGGAGACATCGCGAACAAAACGCTCGTCCGAGCGACGAGGTAGACGCCTGCCGTGACCATGGTCGCCGCGTGAATCAGCGCCGAAACCGGCGTCGGACCGGCCATGGCATCGGGCAGCCACACATACAGCGGAATCTGCGCCGACTTACCGGTACACCCGAGGAACAGGAACAGCGTGATCACTGTCACGACCGCTCCTCCGTACGCGAGCGTTGCGGGCGCAGCCGCGAACACCTGCGTATAGCTGAGCGTTCCGAAGTGGACGAAGATCAGGAACATCCCGATGAGGAAGCCGAAGTCGCCGATCCGGTTGACCACGAACGCCTTCTTGCCAGCGCTCGCGAAGTCCTGGTTCTCGTACCAGAATCCGATCAGCAGATACGAACAGAGTCCGACCCCCTCCCAACCCACGAACGTGATCGGGAAATTCGCCCCGAGCACGAGCACGAGCATGAAGAACACGAACAGGTTCAGGTACGCGAAGTACCGTGAATAGCCCGGATCCTCACCCATGTATCCGACGCTGTAGACGTGGATCACCGAACTCACGCCGGTAACCACGAGGCACATCAGGATCGAGAGCTGATCGAACTGCAGGTCGACTCCGACGCTCAGGCTGCCGGCGGCCATCCACGTCCACATCGAAACGATCGCCGGATCGTGGGGCGCGGCCGTCAGCATCGCGACGAAATTCAGCACGACGATCACGAACGCGCCGATCACGGCAAGCGGTCCAACGAGGCTCGGAATCGACTTGTTTCCACGCCACATGAACGCGCCGATGCCGTTCACGGCGGCCCCGATCAACGGCAGGAGAAGAATCCACGCCGGGAGGATCGGTTCATACGCCGCGTGCGCCTCCTGAAGGAGCAATGGCAGGCTCACCACCGGATCACCACCTCAGAAGATTGAAGCGATCGACATCCACACCCTCGTAGTGTCGGAAGATCGCAATGATGATCGCGAGACCGACTGCCGCCTCGGCGGCGGCGACGGCCATGACGAAGAACACCAGCACCTGTGCCTCGAGTCCGAGCGATCGGGAGAATACGACAAGGGTGAGGTTCACGGCATTGAGCATCAATTCCACGCACATGAACACGATGATCGCATTGCGGCGAACCAGTACGCCCGCCGTCCCGACGGCGAACAGGAACGCGCTGAGTATCAGCGCCGCGTTCTCAATATCCAGATTCATGCTCGAGGCCTCAGGGTGCGCGGCGCCGGGCCAGGACGATCGCCCCGACGATGGCCACGAGAAGCAGCAAGGACGTGAGTTCAAACGGAACCAGGTAGCTCCTGAAGAGCGGCTCGGCTACGGCACCGACCGCACCGCGCGACCTGAGAATCGCTTCCATCACCACCCCGCCCTCATCACTTGCGAGGGATGACTGCTCGCCGCGGAGCACCAGCGCCGCGACGAGGGCGAACAGACTCGACCCGGCGACCAGCGCCGCGACCCGGGTCAGGTGACTCCGCATGTCGAGCTCTTCGCGGTGTCCGAGATTCAGCAGCATGATCACGAACAGGAACAGCACCATGATCGCGCCGGCATAAACGATCACCTGGACAGCAGCCAGGAAGTGCGCATCCAGCATCACGAAGATCCCGGACAGCGCGAAAAACGCCAGCACCAGGTACAGCAGGCTGGCCACCGGATTTCTGCTGGCGATCATCATGATGGCCCCGC
>JAENXO010000647.1 GCA_016649455.1 Gemmatimonadota bacterium
AGAGGCCGAACCACACCCAGGTGATCCCGAGTCCCACCAGCCAGAGCAGGAGACAGACACCATTGACGAAGACGCTTCTCAGCCTGGAAGCGGTCATCCGTCGAGGGGAGTGGGCCGGTCGTCGCCCCGAAGTTCTTCCGGGGCATGCATTTCGGCGGCCGCGGCGGCGGTAAAGGAGAGAGACTCGAACTCGTCCCCACACCGACGGACCAGACGCCGCCGGTAGAGGTCAGACAGAAGCCGATCGCACGGGCCGGGCTCGAGGCCCAGCCGCAGGGCCAGCTCGTGCGAGCGAATCCGCCCACAGGCGCAGAGCATGCGCCACGCCTCGCCTGCATCCGGATCCACGTCTCCAATCAGCAACGGCTCCCCGCTGGCTCGCTCGGCAGCCACGGCGAGCCCCCTGCGCCGCAGGGCTCCTTCGACAGGATCCAGGTGGTGGTCGCGGACTCCGCGCACCAGCACGAAGCGAGTATCGGAGGAATCCGGATCCGCACCTGAGGCCATGACGAGCTTCGCCACGACTTCATCGGCACAGCTGAAATCGATGACCGCCACGTCCCGGAAATCGATGACGGCGAGAGCTTCGCCGCAGCGATCTGCAAACAGGCGCTCGATGCCATCACGCACCGCACGACCGGTCTGCCGGGTAACGAGGTACTCCTGGTAAAGGCTCGCCACGGCGATCGCGGGCAGCTCCGAACGACTCGCCGGCTGGCCGGCCGAATCGCTCATTGGCCCCCCGCGGTACGCGCGGGCATCACGATGAGGATCTGTGCCCCCGGAAACGCTGGCAGCGAGCGCTGCATCGACGGGTAGTCGTCCCACTCGGGAACCAGCGCGATCTGAGCATCACCGCTACGGATAGCGAGCATTCCATCCCATTTCGCGACCTGCTTGCGGATCGCCTGCAGCCCCTGGCCACGACCCGGATCCCGGAATCGGGACTCCCCGAACAGAAGCGCCGCCTCGAGCGCGGTCGCGGCGGACCACGACTCGCCGAATCTCCTGGCATGCTCGGATGCGAGAGAACCTTCGAATCCGATACCCAGATCCATCACCGCGAGCATCAGGACCTCGCGCCCGAGCCGCTCGCGGAAGTTGTACGTCTGCGCGCATACCCAGCCGTCGGTTTCGGCGTGTTCGATGATGTTCTGACACACTTCCGACAGCATGACACTGAACTGAATCACCGATGGCTTCGGGTAATGAAGGCGATTCTCCAGAATGGCGGCGGAGCGCTCCCGTACGCGCTCGACGACAGCATGTACATCATGATGGGACCGAATCGGCGTGATTTCCAGCAGGGCGTCCGACGCTCCGTGCGACCGGGTCGTTCCGGGCTCCAGATCAAACACCTCGTGCGCCGACTGCCAGAAGTCCATCCGGTCCAGGTAGGTCCGCACCTCTCGACTGTCCGGTGCCTCGATCCGGGCCGACAGTCCGGTGCGTTCCCGGGCCACACGCCCGACCGCAAGGAGCCCGATCAACCCGTAGGGAGACACCCAGCGAACGTGCTTCGCATTGAACAGGATGCGGGCGCCGGCCGCCTCCGATGC
>JAENXO010000414.1 GCA_016649455.1 Gemmatimonadota bacterium
AGTGCCGTCAGGACCCACGACCGCCGCGTGGATCTTCGTTCCACCGAGATCCACTCCGATTGCCGACCCGGGGGGTATGTTGTTCATGCTCGATTTCCCTGTCGCTGTAGATGTGAGCCTGCAACCTATTGTCGCCCGGCGGCGTGGCAATCACCTTTCTGCTTCCACTGCGGTAGAGAGTTGCCGAACGATTTCAGCTCTGGCGTGTCACGGAGGATACTCCCCATGCGATTCACTCCCGTTCTCGCCCTGCTCGTTCTCGGCACGTCGTGCACGAACGACGAATCAGCCGAAGGGGAAAGTCGGTCCGACGCTGGCTGCTGCACCGTGACAATCCGGGCGATTGTCCCCGAAGGCACGGGACTCCTCTACCTCACCGGGAACTTGCCGGAACTTGGTCCGTGGGCGCCGGACGGACTCGCCATGACCGGGGCTGGAGCCGAGCGGACCGTACGGGTGCGCGCCGCGCTCGGCACGGAAATCGAGTACAAGTTCACGCTCGGCAAATGGGACGACGAAGCGCTCGGCCCGGACGGACTGGTCCCCGACAATCATCGGCTCGTCATCGACGGGGACGTCGAAACACTGCATAAGATAGCGGCGTTCAAGGACCCGATGCGGTGGATCGAGGATGTTGAAGCCTCGGGCGTCGAAGGCCGGCTCATCTACTGGACCGACCAGGAGTCGGAGCACCTCGGACCGACACGCCACGTGGAGATCTGGCTGCCGCCCGGGTACGATGAGAATCCGAACACGCGATATCCCGTTCTCTACATGAGCGACGGGCAGAACCTGTTCGATCCCCGCATCGCGAATACCGGCGTCGACTGGGGCGTCGACGAGGCCGTCGTGCGGCTGGTCGAACAGGGCGTGATTCCTCCGATCATCGTGGTCGGTGCCTGGAGTACGGCCGACCGTGGAATTGAATACTCACCCTGGCACGGCGCGCCGAACTATGCGCGATTTCTCATCAAAGAGCTGATGCCGCGCATCAACCAGGAATACCGCACCCTGACCGGGCCCGAGAACACGGCAGTGATGGGATCCTCCATGGGTGGCCTGCTGTCATTCTATCTCGTCACCTACCACCCGGAGACGTTCGGCGCCTGCGGTTGTGAATCGACGCACTTCCCGCTGTCGGAGGCCGTGGTGGCGGAGCACTTCGAGGGAGTCGACCAGCCGGAAGATCCGGATGAAACCCCCTACGTGATCCGGGACATCGAGTCGGGCTTGAAGGTCCCGCCCGGAGCCCGCTACTACTTCGATTACGGTACCGAGGGACTCGACGCCGAATACGGCCCGACGCACGAGGCCGTCCGCGAGTGGCTCCTCGCACAGGGACTCGCCGAAGGAACGGACTTCGTGATTCGCGAGTACGCGGGCGCCGAACACAACGAGGCCTCCTGGCGCGCGCGGCTCGACGATCCGTTGACCTTCATGTTCGGCGAGTGACCGGTCGGCCGGCGTAAACGGGGAGAATCAGTGCTCATGCGACGAATAGCCCTCGCGGCTCTCGGTTTCATAGTTGCGATGACTGCCGGACAGGCGTCCGCACAGACGCCCGTGCCTGACGACTCGAACTGGCGTGACGGCGGCGTGTGCTACGAGATCTTCGTCCGCTCGTTCTTCGACAGTGACGGTGACGGGGTGGGCGACCTCGAAGGCCTGATCCAGAAGCTCGACTACGTGAACGATGGGAACGCGGACACTCGCACGGACCTGGGCGCAAACTGCATCTGGCTGATGCCGATCGCCGCGTCTCCCAGCTATCACGGCTACGACGTCACCGACTACTACCGGGTGGACCCCCGCTACGGCACGAATGAGGACTTTCGGCGGTTCGCGACCGAAGCGCACCGGCGTGGAATCCGGATCCTGGTCGACATGGTGATCAACCACGTCTCGAGCGAGCACCCGGCCTTCAAGCACGCCCTGCTCTACCCCGATTCTCCGTATCGTGAGTGGTTCCGCTGGTCACCCGTCCCGGGACCGGACAATGAATGGGGCGACAACAACTGGCGCAGGTCCCCGGTTCGCGACGAGTACTATTACGGCTTCTTCTCGGCCCGCATGCCGGACCTCAACTGGGAGTCGGAGTCGCTGCGCGAGGAGATGAAGCGGGTCGCTTCGTTCTGGCTCGACGACATGGCTGCGGACGGACTCCGGCTCGACGCCGTCTGGCACCTGATGGAAGGCGCCGACGGACAGGCGGGGCACGCGCCGCGCACGCACGACATGCTGCAGGAGTACGGCGCCTACGTCCGCGCCGCGCATCCCGGCGCATTCACGATCGGCGAGGTGTTCGACAGTTCGGATACGATCTTCGACTACTATCCGGATCAGCTGGATGCGTACTTCGCGTTCGGCGTTTCGGAGGCCATCCTCGAAGCCGTGCGCAGCGGCGACGGGACCGGCCTGCTGGAGGCAGTGCTCCGCATGCAGAACCGCGTACCGAACGATCGCTGGGCTCCCTTCCTTCGAAATCACGACCAGGTCCGGACGATGACGTACCTCGAGGGCGACGAAGCGCTCGCGAGGTTGGCCGCCGGTCTGCTCCTCACGATTCCCGGTGTCCCGTTCGTCTACTATGGCGAAGAGATCGGCATGACGGGGGACAAGCCGGATCCTCGCATCCGGACCCCCATGCACTGGGAGATCGAGCCGGCTGCCGGGTTCACGTCCGGTATGCCGTGGGAGCCCCTGCAGCCGGATTCGCTGACCGCGAACGTCGAGACACTGGACCTCGAGTCGGGATCGTTGCTGAATCTATACCGGGACCTGATTCACCTGCGGAACGCGCACCCGGCTCTGGGTGCGGGTGAACTGATCGCGCTAGCCACCAACACTCCAGCGGTTGCGGCGTTCGTGAGACGACGTGGAAATGATGTGGCGCTCGTCGTCGCCAACCTGGGCAGGGAGGCACTGGCGAACGTGAT
>JAENXO010000284.1 GCA_016649455.1 Gemmatimonadota bacterium
ATCAACACGGCATCGCTCGTATTCAGGCCCGGGCCAGCGGCTCCAGTTCCGTTCCTGCTCGAGTACCCGCTTGAAATCACGGTCTTCCGGTTGCTGGCCGACCCGTTCGTGGTAGGGCCCAAGACACCGATCGGAGCGACACTCGGTCCCAACGTGTTGCTGGATCCGGACGCGATGGTCGAGGACGACGCTGAGCTGGTTATGAGTATCACGCCGCTGGTACAGGTGTGGTCGTTGGCTCAGGCCGATTCACTGACCGTCTTGAGGGTGGGACTGCAGGCGCTGCCGGAGGGACGCGATCCCGGGTTCTGGCGATTCGGCTCGGCTGAAGACATACAGGCGCTTCGGCCGAGCGTGCGCATGCTCGTGACGCCCACGGTCCCCTTCAGGCTACCATGAGGCGGCCGGTGTTGATGCGCGGTTCGCGAGTTGTCCGCCCCGGCCTGTTCCGGATCCCGGGCCTGGCGGCGATGCTCGTCCTGGTGCTGGCCCCTGCGCTGGCGGCCCAGATGCCGGTCACGGGGCTCGGTCTCGGATATCCCGTTCCACCGCTCGACGCTCGTGCGGCGGCTCTGGGTGGAACGGGACTCGGACTCCTCGGTGGGAGTCTTTCCGGGCGCAATCCCGCAGATCTGCGGGGATTTCGCCGGCCCACGCTGGGGCTGACGTACGCCCCCGAGGCGATAGAAGTCGAAACGCCAGGCGGCACCCAGACGACCGGACGCAGTCGTGTCGCGATCGTCCAGGCCGCCGTACCGATCCGATCCTGGACCGTAGGTCTCGGTTTCGCATCCGGACTCGATCAGGATTGGGGCGTTCGGCTCCAGGACACGCTCCGCTCATCTTTCGGCACCTATCCGTATTACGAGCGCCGCGAGCACGATGGCGGTGTGAGTGCCGTGACGCTGGCCGTGGCGCGAGAATTCGGCCGATTCAGTCTCGGAGTCGATGGTTCGGTCCTGACGGGAAGCCTGCGGCAGTCATTTTCCCGCGACTTCGAACCTGCACTCGAGGATCCGGAAAACACGATTGGAGTCGCCGGCGGTGAGGCCCGGTTCAGCTGGTCCGGCTTTCGGATTCGCGGCGGAGCGGCGACCCAGCTGGGATCACGCGTCCGTCTGTCCGGCGTGATCGGCTGGTCCACGGATCTCACGGCCACGAGGGACACTGCGGGCTCGGATCCCGCGAAGTACGACTTCGACATGCCCTTCGAGTGGGCGATCGGCGGTAGCGCTCAGATTACGACCGGTCTCCTCGCCACGGCGGCAGTCGGATACTCCGACTGGGGGGCGACCAACGGTGACCTTGAGAGTGCCTCCTCGGCCGACGTGCTCTGGTACGGCGTGGGCGTGGAATATGTCGGCCTCGAGCTGTTCGGTGCGGGTCTTCCGCTCCGGGCAGGCGTGCGACGCACGGACCTGCCGTTCTTCCTGGTCGGGACCGAGCAGCTGGTAGAGACGGCGGGCACGTTCGGGGTCGGCCTCGAGGTAGGCGGAGGTCTGGCGTCTTTCGACATCGCTGTCGAGCTCGGGACGCGCGGAGACTTAGAGGCCAGCCTGGTCCAGGAGAGCTTCCGACGACTCTCCATCTCCATGGCCCTGTTCCAGCTCTGAGTCACTCCCGCGGCAGGACGGCATCTCAGGCCGGGATGTCGGTTCGGGCGACAGAGGCCGGGTGCTCGACGCGCAGGGCCTCCAGCACCTCTCGCTCCACCAGTTCCGGGTGGGTCACTGGCCAGTCGTGCCCGGGCGACACGTAGCGCGTCTCGATTCGACTCGTGTCCGACAGCGAGAGGTACGAATCATACTCTGACTGCAGATACAACCGGTCGCGCCTGGCAAGTATGAGGGTCGAATGTGGCGCTGTCGGGAGGAATTCCGCCCGGATCTCACCGAGTGTTTCGGACACCGAGGGGAACAGGCAGTGCGGCCTGAGGGCTGCGGTTCGAACGTATTCTCCGAAAATATGGAATGCCCACCTGACGCCTCGCCGACCGTCCAACCCCACGTACTCACGTAACTGCAACAGAACCGCCCTTCCGATCTTGGTAGGCCAGCCGACAGTGATCGGGATCATCGGTGCGAGCGCCACCGCCCTGCGGGGACCGAGAAGAGCGAGCAGCCCGCCGAACGAGTGACCGGTGCGCGGTGCCTCCGGCGCATATCGGTCGCTCATCAACTCGACGAAGGCCAGGTACCGGGCAACCTGGACTGGAAGCTCAGCATGGGTCCGGAACGACAGGTCCGGCATGAACACGGTGAAATGACGAGCGAGCCTCTCGACTCCCGCCCGGTAGTTCAGCGGATGTACGCCGAACCCGGGCAGGAACAACAGAGGTCGGTCGGGACCGGCGTAAACCTCGACCGGGACCTGCATTCCGTCGAATGAGACCTGCTCCACCGTCACCATGTCGGGAATGCTATGATGACCGGACAGAATGGGCAAAGTCTGGCCGGATACGCCGACACCCGATCCCCGCCGGGCAGCTTGTGGACCTCGGGCGCTGTGGGCGCGTAGTTTCCTGCCCCGATCGTTGCGATTCCGTTGAGGAGCAAACACGAAGCATGACATACGGAAGCGTATGAGCACGCCCCTGGTTCCGTTGCGTCGACGCGGTGTGCGGATGAGGTCCGAGCAGGACCCCGGCCCTCCGGTTCCCGTCTCCCGTCGCGCGTACATCGAGACCTACGGGTGTCAGATGAACATCGGTGACTCCGAGATCATGGCCGGAGCGTTGGCCGACCGCGGCTACGTGAACGTGGACGACCCTGCGCAGGCGGATCTGATCGTCGTCAACACCTGTGCGATCCGCGACCACGCGGAGCAGCGGGTGCTGGGTCGGATCGGCCAGCTGCAGCACCTGAGGCGCGAGAGGCCCGACATCGTTCTGGCAGTCACCGGCTGCATGGCGCAGAGGCTCGGCCCGGATCTGCTGGAGCGCTCGACCGGCGTGGACATCGTGGCCGGCCCGGATTCCTACCGGAACCTGGGTGAAGTCGTCGACCGCATTCGGGGAGGGGCGGTCGCCCGGGGCCAGCTGCTGCTCGAACTGGACGACGATGAGAACTACGACGGGGTATCTTCAATTCGCCGGACAGGTGTGAGCGCGTGGATCACTGTCCAGAGAGGCTGCGATCATCGGTGCACCTTCTGCATCGTTCCGTACGTCCGTGGCCCGGAAAAGAACCGGAGTCCGGAGTCGGTCCTTGCCGAAGTCAGGAGCGCCGTCGATTCCGGTTTCCCGGAGGTGACGCTGCTCGGGCAAACCGTGAACTCGTACCACCACGGGACGACGGACTTCGCCGAACTGCTCCGCCAGGTTGCTCGAGTGGAGGGAGTCCAGAGGGTCCGCTTTACCTCACCCCACCCGAACGATGTCAGCGACCGTCTGCTCGACACGATGGCAGCGGAGCCGGCCGTCTGTCCGCAGCTCCATCTGCCTGTCCAGTCCGGGTCGAATCGCATGCTGAAGCGCATGGTCCGACGATATACGCGAGAGGAATTCCTCGAGATCGTGGATCGGGTCCGGAGTCGGATCCCGGGCGTGGCGCTGAGTACGGACGTGATCGTCGGGTTTCCCGGCGAGACGGAGCAGGACTTCGAGCAGACTGCCGGGTTGATGCGCCGTGTCCGGTTCGATGACGCCTTCCTGTACCGCTTCTCTCCCCGCGAGGGCACGCCGGCTACCCGTCTGCCCGCGGCCGAGTTCGTCGATCAGAAGACCTCCGGACGTCGCCTGTCTGAACTCATCACACTGCACCGTGAGATCCAGCGGGAGATTCACGAACGGGAGCTCGGAGGGATCACCGAGGTGCTCGTCGAGCACTCCGCGCGCACCGAGGGAGACATGCTCGGCCGCACGGCGACCAACAAGGTCGTCGTGTTTCCCGGTGAGGAATCCTGGGTCGGCAGCTTCCGCCGGGTCCGGCTCGTCTCGACGACCGGTGCGACACTTATCGGGGAGCTCGTCCAGTGAATGGAATTCCCGGTCGGATCGCCATCATTCTCGGCAGTTCAGCCATCGCTGCCCTGTTCGCGTGGCTGAACATGGGCGAGAGAGTCACGCTTCGGCTGGGAATCGTCACACTCCGGTCGATTCCACTGTCGGCAGTCGTGTTTCTCTCAATCCTGATCGGGATGACTCTCGTGTTCGTCGTCGGTCTGCGTTCCGACCTGAAGACACGACGCATGGTGCGTCGATATCGTGAAGCGCTCGGCCAGGAATGGCCGCCGGGCCGGGCGGACGACACACACGAAGGGCCGTAGCGACAGGC
>JAENXO010000626.1 GCA_016649455.1 Gemmatimonadota bacterium
CCGACATGACGCCGCTCGATGAAGAAGCTCACCTGTGCCTGATGCGTGGACTCTGGCTGCATGGCGATCCGACCGCAGCACTGAAGCACTACGACTCTGCGATCGAGTCGCTCAGACGGGAGTTGCCGACGAGTTCGTCAAGTCGACTGACGGACCTGGCAGTTCGCATCCGGTCCGCACCGTCGGCGAATCCGGTCGAACTCAGGACGAGCGAACTGGAGACACCGTTCCTCGGTCGCGACGCAGAGTTCGACACGCTTCGCTCCGCCGTGCGGGACATGGGGAAATCACGCACCACGGCTGTCCTGATCGCCGGTGAAGCCGGAATCGGTAAATCGAGACTGGTTCGGGAATTCAGTCGCTCACTCGCTTTGCAGAGCGTGCGGCTGATCGAAAGCCGGTGCTATCCGGCCGAAGAAGAGCTTCCATACGGGCCGATCGTCGACGCGATTTCTCCAATCGCCAGGGAAGTGCTGGCGGGGTCCGCCGTGGCGGGCCGTTTTCCCAGACTCGGCTATCTGCTTCCCGATTTTCCGAGAAAGCCGGTTCCCGAGGACGAAGGGGTGGATCCTGGCGCCTGGCGTCGCCGCCTGTACGAGGAAGTCGCCACGCTGCTGCGATTGTCGATGGAGGACCGGCCAATCGTATGGATCATCGACGACGCGCAGTGGATCGATGCAACATCGGCCGGGTTGCTGCACTACGTCTCGCGACGACTCGAAGGCACACCGTTCCTGTTGATCGTCACGGTCCGGGCGCCCAGATCCGGGAAGCTCCCGACCAAACTTCCCGTCACCCCTCCGGACGGGAGCGGCTACACGCAGGAGATTCGGCTTCCCCCGCTTACTCCGGAGCAGATCCGGGAGCTCGTAGTTCATGGTCGCCCGGACGCGTTGCAGCACCCGGCCGTCGAGATCGCACAGCGCCTGTCAGCCGGAAATCCGTTCTACGCCCTGGAGGTGTTCCTGGCGGCGATGGCGGCGGCGGAATGGGCGCAGACCATGAAAGACTGGGACCCGCTGAACGACGAACGCCTGCGGTACGTTCTCGCCGTGCGGTTCAAGGGCCTGCCATCCAACGCGACCCGACTGCTGCAATGCGTCGCCGTTCTCGAGCGAGCCGCGACTCCGCGGCTCGTGGCGGCCGTTTCCGGACTGGATCTCGATTCAGCGGCGGACGAGAGTGCAGAGCTCTACGCGAGAGGACTCCTGCACGATGATGAGAACCGGCTGGATTTCGTGAACGATATCATGCGCGACTACGTGTATGGCGAGATGAGCGGGATGCGTCGGGCTTCTCTTCACCTTCGCGCCGCGCGCCAACTCGAGCGGGAACCTGACGCGAGCCCGGGCAAGCTGGCGCGTCACTTCCAGCTCGGAGACGAGCCCTCTCTCGCATTCCGCTACGCGATGGAGGCCGCGCGAAGAGCCAGCGAGTCGGGAGGACACGCGGAGGCAGCCCTGATGGCTGGTCTCGCTCGAAACACCGCCGCAGACCAGGCCGAAGAACTGGCAGCACTGGAGATCATGGCGGATTCGGAGCTCGCTTCCGCTCAGCTTGCCTCCGCGCGTGAGCACTTCTCCGAGATCCTCCGGCTGCAACCCGACATGCCGCCCGAAGAACAGATCAGGGTGAAGTTGAGGATGGTGGAGTGCTC
>JAENXO010000609.1 GCA_016649455.1 Gemmatimonadota bacterium
CACCAGCGCCCCGGCAGCCTTGGTGTGTCCGCCGCCTCCCAGCTCGCGCGCTATGGCTGCAACGTCGGCCTCGCCGGCCGAGCGAAGCGAGACCTTGGTGCGCCCGTCCGGGAGCCCACGGAACAGGACCGCGATCTCGACTCCCTGTATGCGGCGGGGATACTCGACGAGCGCATCGAGATCATCTTTCGTGCTGCCGGTGATCTCCATGTCGCCCGGACTCAGACTGATCCAGGCGACGGGAAGCTCGTCGTGTACCACCAGCGTCTCGAGGGCACGCCTGGTGAGGGCCAGCGCTTCAAGCGTGAATGTCGCGTACAGCCGGCGATACATGGCTTCGGGATCGACGCCGATCCGGACGAGGTCGGCGGCGATGGCGTGCGTCCGCTCGGTCGTGTTGGCGTAACGGAAGCTCCCCGTGTCGGTGACGATCGCCACGTAGAGCGCATCTGCCTCCGCCAGCGTCGGCCCGGTGCCCGCCAGCCGGAACAGATCGTAGACCAGCTCCCCGGTAGCGCAGGCCGAGGGATCGCGAACCGAGATCTCGCCCAGGGGCGGGCCGAAAGGCGGATGATGATCGAGCGTGAGGACTTCCCTGCCGGACAGGTGTCCGTACACGGTCCCCAGCCGCGAAGGCTCCGCCGTGTCGAGGACGAGGAAGAAGTCGGCTTCGCGCAGTGCAGTCTCTCCCTCCCCGTCGGCCGGGGTCCAGGCCGGGATTCCGTCGAGCAGAAATGCGAACGATTCCGGATACGGGGTCGGATTCACGATCACCGGCTGCAGCCCGCGACGACGAAGCCAGCCGGCCAGCGCGGCCTCGCTGCCCGCACCGTCGCCATCGGCGTTGACGTGGGTCGTGAGCACCACCTTCAGGCCCGGCGTGAGGCGACTGATGATCCGTTCGAGATCGGCCTGCGTGTCAGACATTACCGCACCCCCCTAATCCACTTCCAGATCTTTGCCCAGGTCGACCCGAGGTGTACCAGGTGACTCGAGGGATTCCCCCCGATCCTGCCGGCATCCAGCGCCGCGAGCAGCTCGCCGGGCCCCGCGAACGGTCTGACGAATGCTCTGGCCCGGCCGATCTCGCTCACCATGTGTGCATCACTGCCGGCTCCGAGCGGAAGATTCCGCATTGCCGCCCATGCCCGGGCGTGCTCGTTTCTGGCTGGATCGTGAATGCGGGCATTGATCCCTTCCACGGCGTCCACGCAGTCCTCGACGGTGGCCAGGAATTCCTCGTCGGTCCCCCGGTGGGAGTCGAACGGGTGCGGCAGATAGACCACGCCTCCCTGCGACCGGATCGCCTCCGACGTGTCGCGAAAGGTCCCACCCGGTGGAATGTGTTCCCGCAGGTACAGCCCGATCAGGTCCAGGCCTTCCGAAGTGCGCACTTCCTCTCCGACGATTATCAGGTCCGACGCCAGGTCACGGGCGGCGAAGGCGCCGTCGATCTCGTCGTGATCGGTGATCGCGATCCGGTCCAGGCCGGCCGCGCGCGCCGCAGTAACCACCGAGGCGGGGTCCGACAGGCTGTCCTTCGACGCCGACGTGTGCATGTGCAGGTCGATCTGCCACACTCCGGAATCGTCGGCAGTCGATATCCCGGCCTCAGCTTCCGACGCCGATCGCGGGCCCGTCACCGCATCCCATACGCGGCGAGCGTCCAGTTCGAGAGCTTCCCTGTCTCCCGGATTCCAGATCACCAGGTCGGCCGCGGTCCGCTTCCGGCCGGCGGGCCACTGAGC
>JAENXO010000145.1 GCA_016649455.1 Gemmatimonadota bacterium
GTACCGCTCCACACCGAGCCCGTCACCACCGTGCCCGCCCCCCGAACGGTGAAGATGCGGTCCACCGGCAGGCGAAACAGATCGTCCCGCGCACGCGCCTCGACGTTTGAGGCGGTGGCCAGGATCGCCTCCCGCAGCGCATCGAGCCCCGCTCCCGAAACCGTAGAGACAGGAATGATCGGCCAGTCAGCCCCGATCCCGGCGCGATCCAGCTCGTCACGAACCAACCGTGCTGCGAGGTCCCGCCACTCATCGTCGACCCGGTCGACCTTCGTGAGCGCCACGAGGCCGTGCCGGATCCCGAGCAGACCGCCGATTGCCAGGTGCTCGAGCGTCTGCGGCATCGGACCCTCATCCGCCGCCACCGCGAGCAGCACTACATCCACGCCGGTCGCGCCGGCGAGCATGTTCCGGATGAAGTCCTCGTGACCGGGTACGTCCACGATGCCAATCTCGGGCCCCGCGGCGGAAACGAGCCGGGCGAAGCCGAGCTCGATCGTGAGTCCGCGGTCCTTTTCTTCCTGGAGTCGGTCCGGATTCACACCGGTGAGTGCCAGGACGAGAGAACTCTTCCCGTGATCGACGTGTCCGGCCGTCCCGACGATGACCGACATCGTGGACGGATCAGCCATCGGTCGCAGTCAGGAAATCGAGAGAGCGGATCCGGATGTCCTCGGCGATGTGAACTCGGATGAACTCCTTGAGGATCAGCATCTGAGGTCCGCTCAGCTGCGGAGGGACGCGATTCTCAGACAGCGTCCTGAGAGTCTGGAGCCCCGATGGGTCGAGCGAGTGTCCGCCCGCAGGACACCTCAGACACCGGATTCCACCCTCCATTGTATCGAATCGAGCTCCCTCCCCTGGAGGAACGTGGCGCCCGCACGACAGGCAATGTTCCAGGGACGGCTCGAATCCCAGGACGCCAACCAGCTTCCAGATCCGGGCGGCCGCAACCCGGGGGGCTGTCTCGACGGACGCCTCCAGCAGGGCGTCGAGACCCTCGCGAAGAGTCTCGTACAGCGGGTCGTCGCGCTCAGATGGAGCGAGTCGCAAGACCAGTTCGGCAAGCACTGACGCGCCGGCGAACCGGGCCATGTCGGCTCCAAGGGCCTGCCGGGAGCGAACCAACTCGAATCCGGACAGAGTGTGAAGATCCCGGTTGGGCTTCAGATACAACGTGACCACTCCCTCGACGAACGGCTCGAGGACCCCTGACATACGGCTTCGCGGACGCAGGGCCCCACGGGCCAGCGCAGAGAGCGGACCGTGGTCACGGGTCAGCAGTCGCAGGATCTTGCTCGTATCACCGAACCGATAGGTCTGGAGAACCAGGCAGGACGTCGTAACGATAGGCACGGCGCCAAGCTATGAATCGCAAACGAGCGCGGCAATTCGGAGGTCCGAAAAGCGAGGACGCCGCTGACCTCGTGAATTCACGGGCGGATTCCGATATCCGTCGTACCGAATCCGGACGGGGTCTCGGACAGTGCGTCGCCCGCCGAGGACAGGAGCAGGAGCCGTCCCGGAGCGTCGCTGCGGAATGTCGCGCACAGCATCCGTCCGTCCGCGAGCGCCGTACTCGTCCAGCAGTCCACCCGGTCTCCAGCCAGGTCCGTCATCGCGATCGGATTCGACGGCCCGCGATCGAAGCCGTTCGTGCGGGGGTCGAATCGCAGGACATCCAGAGACACGAAGTCCGTCGTAGTCGTAACATATACGAAGCCATCCGAACCGAGAGCGATGGTGATTCCGTTCGCCTGGAGGGGGTGAGTGGATATGACTGTCCGTCCGGCAGGATCTACGGTGACGATGGCGCCGTCACCGTTCGGAGCGAAGCTCACCGGGTCGAACGTTCCACCCCCCAGGACGATGAGGCGACCCGATGCAAGAACTGCGTCGGAGGGATTCAGCGCGTTGACCGGAAGCTCGATCGTCCCCAGGACGCCCCCCGCCCGGGCCAGAACGACGATCCGACCCGGACCCAGAGGGGCCCACGTGAGGCCATCATCGTCGAGATTGGCGTCGACTGCATAGACCTCGCCGACGCCGGGCACGACGCGTTCGACGAACGTCCCGACGTCTGCCGCGACCAGGACGGCCTCCGATGCCCCCGGACTGAGCCGGTATAGCGCATCGCTCCCTCGGCCACCTACCCAAACCGTGTCACCGGCGTCCAGCGTCGCCCGCGATGGATTTACCAGGGCCGCATCGGAACCGGGAAACGTCGCCAGCGAAACGCCGCCGGAGAACAGATCGACGATAGACAACCGGCTGCCACCGAAGCTGCTGATCGAGCTCACGGCGTACCTGCTCGAAACGGCGACTGCTACGCCGTCGAAGCCTGCCCCCAGATCGGTTGGCGAGCCGGCAGGACGAATCACATCGCCATCGACGAAGAACGGAGCCAGCGTCTGCCCGGTCGAGTTGAGCACCAGAATATCATGCCGGGTCGACCCGGGAGGCTCAGTCGGCCCATCGTCTCCACACGCCGCGAGGACGATCAGCGTGGCGGGCACCAGCAACACGAGCCGAGGCCGCCGTCCGGACCACGAACGCTCCCGGTAACACCGGAACGACTTTTCCAGATCCCTGTTCATTTCTGTTTCTTGCCCTCCGTTCGACCGGTTCGGCTCGGTATCATGCGCCGAGCGTATGTCCGGGCTACCGGAGCCTGAGGGTGAGCGAAAACAGTCGACCGGGTTCGGGATAGAGTTCGACGAGTTCGTACCTCCGGTCGAGCAGATTGTCGATCCTCCCCTCGATCTCGAGGGGCAGCGCGCCGATTGGAAGCGCATGCGCGAGAGCGACGTCCAGCAGCAGGAAGCCCGGAAGAGTCCGGGTCCCGGCGACGCTCGTCGTCCGGGATCCCGTCCAGCGGAGAAATGTTCTCGCGGTGAGTCCCCGGCTCCAGCGTTCCAGCCCCAGAGATCCCGTCGTGTCTGGCCGGTAGGGCATCGGATTCTGGTTGTCGCCGAACCCGAGCCGGCTCCGGTCAAGGGTGGCCGCCGCCGAAATTCGCCAGCCCGAGGACAAGGAGCCGGAAGTGGATGCGCGAAACGACGCTTCGATCCCGGTGGACACGAGCCGGTTCAGATTTCGCGGACTCCACACCGCCGCGGCGCTCGCCAGCCAGACGATCGGATCGTCCGTGACCCGGTGCCAGGCTCCGAGATCGGCCTCGAGTCCGTATTGCCCGCGACTCCACTCACCCCGTAGCCCCAGCTCGGAGTCGAGCAGAACTCGCTCGGGCTCGAGGTCCGGGTTGGAGCGTACCCGAAGGGCCGGCGCGAAGTAGAGATCTCCGAGCGTCGGCAGGCGGAATGCCTGGCCGGCCCGGGCGCGGATCGTCAGGTTCCCACCGGCTGCCATGGTCAGCCCGATTTCGGGGCTCACGGCCCACTGGTCAGCACTTCCGTCCAGCGACAGCGCCGGGTCCAGGCGAAATCTCCCCGTCTCGAACGAGCGGGCCACGGAAGTCCCGACTACCGCCCGGGTCACCGTTTCCGAAAGGTCGTCTCCGTGCAGTGCCTCGTAGGACAGGCGACCTCCGAGGAGGAGATCGAACGCGCCTCCGGTATTGCCGGTGACCACGATTGCACCGTCGACCGCATCGCGCTCGGCGCCCCCCGACGCGATCCCCGAGTCCCAGCGAGATCCGAGCCACCCCCCCCGGACGGACAGGCCCACGGACCGTCCCAGCAGGCCGGCGGTGATGCTGGACCGCCGATTCGACCAGCGGGCTTGCTCGAACACGGCGCTTCCCATCGGCCCAGGGCTTCCACGCTCCACTCCGTCGTATCGCACGTCGAGGTGCACCGGACCACGAGCCGCGGAAACGGCGGCGGACAGTCTTGACCCATCCGCGTTGACGCGCGTCTCGACCGGCGCTCCCGGCAGCACCCGGTTTTCGTATTCGAAGTCGTTCCGAGCTTCGTCCCACGCGACCGAAACGGCGGCTCGTCCGGCCTTCCCTGAACGAGACACGTACAGATCGCCACCCACGCCCCCGAATGACGAGACGCGGACCGCGGCGGAGGCTGTCGAGCCCTCCGGTCGGCGGGTGCGCAGCAGGAGCACCCCCGCCAGCGCGCCGGATCCGTGACGCGCCGATCCCGCTCCCCGCACCAGCGTCGCCGATTCGAGCGAAGCGACGCTGACGGATGAGAGATCTGCGCTACCGGTCATCGGGTCATTTACCGGATGGCCGTCGAGCAGCACCAGGACTCCTTCCGGTCGGCTGCCCCGCACGCTTACAGTCTGCCCCCCGGCGGCTGCCGAGCCCCGTACGGACAGACCCGGCTGAGTCGACAGCCACTCCCCCACGTCCGTCCACGCGATCGGGGACTCCGCGAACCGGACCGCGGAAACGGCACGATCACCGTCGTCTCCGGTTCTCTCCCACCGAACCGCTGCATGCAACTCGGGCAACACGACGGGATCCACTTCCAGCACTACGACCCGACTGAGTGATCCGGACGCTGGACTGATGAATTCGACCCTTTGGGCCGCATGGCTGCTGGCCCGGATGGACAACTCATATCGGGCCTCCCGGCGAAGGACTCCACGAAACAGTCCTTGAGCAGCCACCACGGGGTGAAGTTCGATTTCGGTACCCAGAGAATCCTGAAGTGACGCGCTGAGATCCCGCGGCACTGCTCCTTCGGCGGACAGCACCTCCAGTCGAAATGGAATCATCGTCGAGTCCGTTCCGGACATCGCTGCCCCGTCCGTCCGAACCGGCGGATCCGCCTGCGCCGTCGCACCGGACGGAGTCGCGCCGATCCCGGCGAGACTCCCGATCAGAACCACCCGAAGGCACTGCGAATTCATGTTTCCGGCCGGTTAGACGTGGGCACGGCGAGAACCCCGAGCTCCGCCAGATCCCGGACCTCGACTGGACAGCCGAACGCCGCTTCGATCCGTTCCGACACCAGCACCTCGCGGGGCTCACCCACGGCTGTCACCCTCCCGCCCGACAGCAGCACCACCCGGTCCGAAAAGCGACTCGCGAGGTTCAAGTTGTGAGTTACTGTAATCGTCGTAAGATGCTTTTCTTTCGTCAGTTGCTCGATTCGTTCAAATGTAGCCAGTTCGTGGCCCAGATCGAGGTGTGCCGTGGGCTCGTCCAGCAGCAGGTGATCCGACTCCTGCGCGAGCGCCCGGGCGAGTCGAGCCCGCTGCAGCTCGCCCGCGGACAAGGTTGAAACCGGTCGCCCGGCCAGCCCCAGGAGGTCCACGTCGTACAGGGCCTGTCGCACGACTTCCCTGTCCACCGGCCGTTCCGCCCTCCATGAACCCAGGTGAGGCGTCCGGCCCATCGTGACGAGTTCCTGCACGCTGAGAGGGAACGCGAATTCCTCACCCGCCGAGACGAGCGCCGTACGCCTGGCCATCTCCCGCCGCGTCCACTCGGACGTCGGTCGACCCTCGAACCGGACCTCGCCCGCGGCGGGCCGGATCAGTCCGAGGAGAACACGAAGCAGTGTGCTCTTGCCGGCTCCATTGGGTCCCAGGACCGCCGTATGGACTCCGGGCTCGAATGACAGGCTTGCATCCAGCAAGGCGGGGCTGGCTGCGCCGGCATACTGCACAGTCACGCCGTTCATCACGAAGCTCATGCTCCGCCCTTCCGACGCAGAAGGACCAGGAACAACGGCACTCCGAGGAATGCTGTCACGACGCCGATCGGAATCTCCACCGGACCGCCCAGCGCCCGGGCGCCCGCATCGGTGACCACGAGAGCCGTTGCGCCGGCCAGAAAGGTGAGAGGGATCAACCGTCGGTGCGCACTGCCCCACAACAGCCGCACGGCATGCGGAACCACGAGTCCGACAAACCCGATCACCCCCGCAACGCTGACCGTGGCGGCTGCCAGCAGCGATGCCAGAAAGAATGCCGCACGCTTGACCGTCTCGACTTCGGTGCCTACGGCGGCAGCAGTCTCGTCACCAAGGGCGAGGGCATCGAGATGCCGGCCCAACCCCCACGCTGCGATCGCAGCAGGGACCGTGTATGCGATCAGTATCGCATTCATGCTCCATGAAATGCCCGACAGGCTTCCCAGCGTCCAGAAGAACGCTGAGCGCAGCGTCTGGGCGGGCGAAAGCACGAGAATGAGAGTGATGCACGCGCCGAAGAACGCGCTCACGACCACTCCGGCCAGGATCAGCACGCGGGTGTCGAGGCGATCGGAAACCCGCGCCACCGCGAATACGATCGAAATCGCCGCGAGTCCCCCGGAGAGGGCAGCCAGCGGGAGAATCATTCCTCCCATGGCGCCGATTCCGAGCGCGATCGCTCCAACAGCCGCCAGGGCCGCACCAGAGGAGACCCCGAGCAGGTATGGCTCGGCGAGCGGATTCCGCAGGAGCGCCTGAAACACGGCCCCGGAAACGGACAACGACGCCCCCACGAACACGGCCGCCACGATGCGGGGCAGCCTGAGGCCCATCACGATGCGTCGCGCCACATCCTGGTCTCCGTGCGACCAAAGCGCGCGCAGAACGTCTTCCGGTGACAGATCAGCCGGGCCGACGAACAAGCCGAACCAGCACCCGGCGAACAGCAGTCCAGACAGCACGAGATACGGCGTCGCCCGCTTCACGGCCGGCCGCCCGTGCTCCGCCGCGTCTCCCCCGCACCCAGCGATTCCGAGAACCGGACCTCCGGGTGCAGCGCAATGGCCAGCGACCGGGCCGCCGCTCCGATCCGAGGTCCGAGGCGATGGAGCAACCCGGCGTCCACGCTCCGGATATTCCCCTCACGCA
>JAENXO010000442.1 GCA_016649455.1 Gemmatimonadota bacterium
CGGTCCACGGCGCCGTGGACCATGCCTCGTCATCCAGCTTTCCGTCGATATGAACAGGCCCCGCTGCTCTCGGTGCCTCGTAACCGAGCGGGGACCAGTCGATCGCCGGTCGGGCAGGGGCCTGGTATGTCTGAGCAAGCGTAGAGTCCGATCCGGGCGTGGGCGAGTCACATCCCGCCAGCGCCACGAACGCCGCGAGCGCCAGCGAGGCGGCAAGCGCCCGTTTCCCGCAGACAAGGCGGCCGTCGCGATCCTTCATCTGTGAAGTCTCTCCGCTCTTCGGGGGGCTACCGTGTGTCTGCGAACTTCCGTCGCCCCGACCGGTGCGTCAACGGAAGGCGTCCCGAGCCGGACGCCTCGACCTCGCAAACCGCCCGCCGTTCGGCAAAGATGTGCGACTTTCGTTGCCATTTCAATGGCATGGCGGAACACGTAATAGATTATAGCGCAACACGTTACAACGCTTCTACCGTCAGGGAACGAGGTTTGCCCATTTCCATGTGCGGGCGTCCGCGATGGGCGCGTCCGAAATGTGGTGCACGCGCAGCGAGGAGAGCTTGTGTTGCGGAGTCGGTTAGCCAGGTCCGGATGGGTCTGCCTGCTTATCGGAATGACGATCGGGGTCATCGGCGCGACGCCGCGGACCGCCTATGCGCAGTCCGATCGCTCACTGCTGAAGAGCGACCTGGTGCGGATGATGACCGGCAACAGCTACACCCCCGAGGAAGTTCTCCAGATCGTCCGCATGAACTGTGTTGGATTCGCTCCGAGCGATCGGGACCGAAAGGACCTCGCCCGCCTGTTCGACGGTGACGACCTGCTCGACGAGATCGACAGGTGCCGCGAAACCGGCCATTCCGAGGGTTACCGGCGAGGCGTCCCGGTCGCGAAGGAAGTCGAGACGGTCGAGACGCCGGACCACGAGCCGGCCGGACCCGATATCACTCCTCCCGCCCTGTCCGGCGGGACGTTCGCCAGGCCGACACTCGACGCTCCCCCGATCGGCGCGACGGCCCCAGCCGACACTCTGCCGGGAGTGGTGCCCAGCACTCCGCCGAGGCTGTTGAACTGGGACAAGGTGACGCGCCAGATTCTCGCCGGGTACCGACCTGACGAGAGGCACGGGGGATCGATCGTCCTGCGGATCTGGGTGGATGACGAAGGCCGGGCGGGCGATGCGACGATCGTCGAGTCCGATGGGGATCCATCGCTGGCGAGCGTGGCGCTCGCATCCGTTCCGTTGATGAAATTCGCGCCCGCGAAGAGCAGGGACCGCAGCGTCGGGGCGTGGGCTACACTTCCCATCCACTTCAAGACGGACTGACCCAAACCATCCGGCCGGTTCCCCGGCCGAACCCGTGACATCCAGCCGTTAACCCCCTACGATCCGTCCTGCGGGCGCAGATCGTGTCGTGCTGGTAGGTCTGGAATGTACCGGGCTCATCCCACACCCTACAGGAGCACAGGATTGGAATGGCGATCGTATAGCCGGACCGGAAGAGTCTACGCCGCGGAATTCCGGCAGGCGGCCGTCGTCGCGACCACATCCGGCCCGGTCGAGGCAGCTCCGGGCGACTTCCTGGTCGTCGACGTGGATTTCACACAGGTCCGCCACTACACGGCCGAGGAGTTCGCTCACTGCTTCGATGCGCTCGATCGCCCCGTGCCGATCAAAGCCCTTCCCGAGCTGTCCGGCGTCGTAGTGTCGAAAGTGGCGGATCTTTCGGAGGATCGGGCCGGGGAGCCATGCGCCCGGTGCGGAAAGCGGAGGACGAGCCGGCAATTCGAGGGCGTGCTGACCTGCGGAGAATGTGAATTAGCGATCAAGGCCGAGCGTGAAGATCGCATGAACTGCGTGCATGACGGCACCCTGATGCGGAAGGAGGTGATCGAAGGCGTGATCGTCGATCGCTGTCCCGACTGCGGCGGCGTCTGGTTCGACGGCGGAGAGCTGGAAGTCCTGAGCAACGTGCTCCGCCTGGCGGCCGACCAGGGCATGCCATCGAGGGTCGCTTCGCGCCTGTTTCAGAGCCTCGTGCAGCGAATCGCGGAGTAGACCCGGAAGCTGTCGACCGAAGGAGACTCACCATGACGACATCCGCCAGCGCGGAAATCCGCAAGGACCTCGAACAATTCATGGCAGGCGTGATTCGGCGGAATCCCGGCGAGTCCGAATTCCACCAGGCCGTTCGCGAGGTCGCGCACAGTGTGATTCCGTTCACGATGGATCATCAGATCTACCGCGACGAGATGATCCTCGAGCGGCTGACCGAGCCGGATCGGGTCATCATATTCCGGGTCACGTGGGAAGACGACCACGGTCACGTGAGGGTGGACCGGGCGTGGAGAGTCCAGTTCAGCAACGCGATCGGGCCATACAAGGGTGGTTTGCGGTTCCACCCCTCGGTGAACCAGAGCATCCTGAAATTCCTCGGTTTCGAGCAGGTGTTCAAAAACAGCCTCACCACGCTGCCGATGGGTGGCGCCAAAGGTGGAGCGAACTTCGATCCGAAGGGCAAGAGCGACCGTGAAGTGATGCGGTTCTGTCAGTCAATGATGACCGAGCTGTATCGTCACATCGGGGCCGACATGGACGTACCGGCCGGTGACATTGGCGTCGGCGCCCGCGAGATAGGGTACCTGTTCGGCCAGTACAAGCGGCTGCGCAACCAGTTCCAGGGTGTCATCACCGGA
>JAENXO010000128.1 GCA_016649455.1 Gemmatimonadota bacterium
AACGTCCACTACGCCCGCGAGCTGTATTCGCAGCAGCCGATCAGCTCGCCGGGCATGTGGAATTACATGGACTACCGTCCGCTCGAGGGCTTCGTCTACGCAATCTCTCCGTTCAACTTCACCTCGATCGCCGGGAACCTTCCGACGGCCCCCGCGCTGATGGGGAACGTCGCGATCTGGAAGCCAGCGCGGACGTCCCTGTACAGCTCCTACTTCCTGATGCGTCTGCTGCAGGAAGCGGGACTTCCGGGCGGCGTGATCAACTTCCTGCCTGGAAATTCGGGGCAGATCAGCGATCTCCTGATCAAGAGCCCGCACCTCGCGGGGATTCATTTCACCGGTTCGACCGCTGTGTTCCAGAGTCTGTGGAAACAGGTGGCGGAGAACCTCGAGAACTACCGGTCCTATCCGCGCATCGTCGGTGAAACGGGCGGTAAGGACTTCATCGTCGCGCACGAGTCGGCCGACCCGGATGCGCTGGTAACGGCGATGATCCGGGGCGCGTTCGAGTACCAGGGCCAGAAGTGCAGCGCTGCATCGCGGGCTTACGTCCCCGAGTCGATGTGGCCGGAGGTGAAGCAGAAGTTGGGCGAGGAACTCGCCACGGTGAAGATGGGCGACCCGCGCGACTTTGAGAACTTCGTCTGCGCCGTGATCGACGGATCCGCGTACCGCGACATCACGAACTTCATCGATCACGCGAAGGAATCACCCGACGCCGAGATCCTGTTTGGCGGAAATTACTCGGACGAGAAGGGCTTCTTCATCGAGCCGACCGTGATCCTCGCGAAGGACCCGAAGTACAAGACGATGTGCGAGGAGATCTTCGGGCCGGTTCTCACGATCCACGTGTACGACGGCGCGAAGTGGGAAGAGACCCTTAAACTGGTGGACGGGACTTCCCCGTACGCCCTCACCGGTGCGGTGCTGGCGAACGACCGGGGCGCGGCCCGGCAGGCGATGGCCGCCCTGCGGCACGCGGCAGGGAATTTCTACATCAACGACAAGCCGACCGGCGCCGTCGTAGGGCAGCAGCCGTTCGGCGGCGCCCGGGCCAGCGGCACGAACGACAAGGCCGGCTCGTACCTGAACCTGATCCGCTGGATCTCTCCGCGGTCGGTGAAGGAGACATTCCTTCCGGCACTGGACTACCGGTACCCGTTCATGAAGCCCGGGAAGACCGAGGCCGCCGCCGACGCGCTCGAGGATATCGGCGAAAAGCTCGGCGTGCAGATCGAGGAGCTGAAGAGTCATCTGGGAGCGCTCGGCGGCTCGCTGAAGGAGCGGCTCGAGGGCGCGGTGGATAAGGCCCGGGCTGATACTCAAGGGAAGAAGATCGACGTCGAAGCAGGAGATGACGCGGATTCGAACTGAGAACTCTACCTCCCGGTATGCCGTGGGTTCACGGCGCACGGCGTACCGGCGAGGGCTCCTGGCGCTCGCCGCTGCCGCCCTCGTACTCACCCCGATCCTGGCCCGAGCGGACGTAGGTCCGCCGGCGCACATGCGCATCACCGAGACAGAGCCGGGCAGGTACAGGGTGACCTGGCGTGTCCCGACCGTGTTGCCGGCCCGGGCCGTGCCGCGGCCACAGTTGCCGGAGGGTTGCGAGCCGGTCGGGCAGCAATCGGTCACCTCCCAGCCGGGCGCCTGGCTGTTCGAGCGGACATGGACCTGCGGAGCTCCGATCACGGGCCGCGAGATCGGGATCGAGTACCCGTTCGGGGACCTGGCGCTGACGACGGTGGCACGGGTCGATCTGCTGTCCGGCGACCGGTTCGCCCGGGTCATCAGTCCCGGCGACCCACCGTGGCGACTGCCCGAGGGAACTGCCGCGCCGGACCCGGTCGGACTCTCCGCCGATGCGGCTCTGGCAGGCGTGTCTCATGCCTTCCGGTCCCCGGTGCACCTGGTGTTCATCGTCGTCGCGGCGGCGCTCGGGCTCGCGGCCGCGCCGCTGGTGATCACCGGATTCACCGCGGGCCAGCTCGTCGGTGTCGGTATGACCGCCGGTCCAGTTCCGCCGCTCGGGGGGATTCCGGCCGAGATCATCTTCGCGGTCTCGGCGGTGTTGCTCGCTCGAGAGGCGCTGCGGCCCGAGGCACAGCGGCGGGGCATTCTCCCGCTCGCGGTCGCGGCGGGGCTCGCCCACGGGCTGGCCGTCGCCGGACTCGTCACATCGGAGCTGGGTGGTGGAGAGGCCGGGATCGCGGCTTCGATCATCGCCGCGCTGGGCACAGACGCCGCGCACCTGGTCGGAGTCGGAGCCTTATTCGGCCTCGCCCACCTGCTCGCCGGAGTCGGAGTGCCCGACCGCAGACGCCGCGGACTGGCCTGGGCGTCCGGCATTGTGAGCATGGCCCTGGCAATCGGGCTGGCGTTCGGCGGAGAGCCCCCGTCGGTCGATGCCGCAGCGCCGGTCAGCACGGCGCTCGATTCCGGACCGGCGACGGCATCTGCCGGACCGGGAGGCTCGCAGCGCATCTCGCCCGCGGCGCCCAACGCGCCGCTGCAGAGCTTCCTGGCGATCGAACCGTTCGAGATTCGACACGAGGCCATGGTCCGGCTCGGGCCCCTGGCGGAGACGTTCGGACTCGACCCAGACGGCACACTCGAACCGTTGGACCAGCAGGCGATCCAGACGACCGTGACGGCGTTCGTGCTCAGCCGCACGACGGTGAGCACGGACGGATCGGTCGTCGCGGCGCTACCTCGCCGGGCGGATTTCATGACCGTCAGCCCGACCGGTGCGCTGCCACGGGTGAATCCCGTGCCGGAACCGGTGGCGGATGCGGTGATCGGCGTAGTGGTGGCCTATCCGACCGACGGGATGCCGCAGCGGGTCGAGCTCGACTGGGAGCCGTTCCCGGACGCGATCGGGCAAATCCCGGCGACGCTCATCGATCCCGAGTCGAACCGGTTCGAGCTCCTGACCGCCGACCTGGCATCGCTCGCGTGGGAGAACCGGCTGTCGGAGGATCCGATTCCGACGGTCGAGGCGATCGAAGTCGAGCCGGTGAAACTTCCGATTCCGTTGCTGTCGATTCCCCTGTTTCTCGCGTCCCTGGCTCTGCTGATCGCGGCGCTGATGGATCGCAGGCGGACGCTGTCGTTCGCCGGCGCGCGAGTGCTCCTGGTGCTGGGACTGCTGGTCGGGCCGATCGCTCAGACGGCAGTCGCGATGCCGGGTTCGGCCAGCCGCGCGCCTTCCGAGCGGCAGGCGCGCCGCATCCTCGCGGGCCTGCTTCCCAACATCTACAGGGCACTCGAATTCCGGGACGAGTCGGCGATCTATGACCGCCTGGCCGTGAGCGTCACGGGAGAGACGCTCACGGACGTGTACCTCGAACAGCGGCGCTCGCTCGAGATCGAGGAACGGGGTGGGGCGCAGGCGCGGGTGGAGGCGGTGGAAGTGCTCGAGGTGGATGACGTCGAGGAAACAGGCGAGGGATTCCAGGCCCGCGCGATCTGGCATGTTGGAGGAATGGTGACCCACTTCGGACACAGGCATTTCCGCCAGAACCGCTATGAAGCTCTGGTCGGTGTCGTACCGGTGGACGGCGTCTGGAAGATCGACGGCATAGAAGTTCTGGAGCAGGAGAGGATTCAATGAAGTGGCTCAAGGAACCGCTGGTGCTGTTCATCCTCCTGGGTGCGGCCCTGACGCTCGTCTATTCGGTGGCATCAGGGGCGTTCGCGGCCGATGAGTCGAAGACGGTCTCGATGGACGCGTCCGAGATCGAGTTGCTGGCTGCGAACTGGGAGCGCCAGTGGCAGCGTCCGCCGACCGAGGCCGAGCTGCGGGGGCTGGTGGATGCACGGGTCCGGGAGGAGGTGCTGTATCGGGCCGCGCAGTCCATGGGCCTCGACCGGAATGACGTGGTAGTCAGGCGGCGGATGGTGCAGAAGATGGAGCTGCTGTCGCAGGACCTGGCGACGATCACCGATCCACCGGAAGCGGACCTCAGAGCATTCTTCGAGGAGAACAGGGAGGACTACCGGGTGCCGCCCCGTGTGAGCTTCCGGCACGTGTACTTCAACCTCGACAGCCGCGGTATGGCTGCGGAATCGGACGCTCTGGCGGCGCTCGAGGAGCTTCGTGCAAGTGATCCGGACGAAGCGGACGTGTCGCGGCTGGGTGACCGATTCATGCTGGCGTACGAATACACGCTGCGTACGCCCATCGAACTGCAGCAGGCGTTCGGGAGCCGGTTCGCCGAGGCGGTGAGCGAGCTGGAGCCGGGCTGGCACGGTCCGGTTCCGTCCGGATACGGCCTGCACCTGGTGGAGATCACCGACCGTGTCGAGTCGAACCTTCCCGAGTTCGAGCAGGTGCGGGAGCGGGTGCTGGTGGACTACGAACGCGTACGCCGGGACCGGGCCAACGTGTTGTTGCTGGAGGGTCTGAGCGCGAACTACTCGATCGAGATCGACGAAGCCGCGATTCAGGCACGGTCGCTGGAGGCGATTACGGGACAGGGCGGCTGATCGATCGGCGGCTCTGAAGAGCCGATTGGATCTGCTCGCGGCGGCCGTGCCCGGGCCGCGCACCGGCCTTCTCGTGGTGGCATACCTGGTGGCCTCGATCGTCGCATCGATCCCCTACATCCGCTGGCGAAAGAGGTACCACAAGGCTCACACGGTGCAGGAATCGGCTAGCAGCACCCTGTAAGCCGGGACTGTCGCGACCGCTTCCCCCGGAAGCGCCACGACCACATCTTTGGTGCGTAGCGGAACCACTCACCCGTTCAGGCGAACCATCACATGCCAGACGAGCCCGAAGTGCCGGGTTCCGAATCGACGTTTCCCAGCCTTCTGGATGGGGCTGTAGGCGCCCTTGAGTCCGTCAGCGAGGACCTGGAGTCGTTTAGACGGATCGCCGGTGATCCTGCCCGTTCAGTCGACGAGCGTCTTGAGTCGTACGAGGACCTCATCGCCTCCGAAGTTGGAGACACCCGGCTGAGTCGCGCCCGGAACCTGGAGCGTGAGCACGGTTTCAGGCAGCTGTACCTCAAGTTCGAAGGGGGAAACCCGACCGGCACCCAGAAAGACCGAATTGCGTTCGCGCAGGTCCACGACGCCATGCGCCGCGGATTCGAAGCGTTGACGGTCGCTACCTGCGGCAACTACGGCGCCGCCGTTGCCTTCGCCGCGTCGCTCGCCGGGATGCGCTGCATCATCTTCATCCCGGAGGCCTACAACACGCGCCGGCTAGAGGAGATGAAAGCTGCCGGGGGTGAAATCCGGCGTGTTCCCGGCGACTACGAAGCAGCCGTTGAGGCATCCAAGCTCGAGGCGGCGGCGCGCGATCTATACGACGCGAATCCGGGGGGGGCAAACACGCTGATGCAGCTCGTGGCGTACGGCGAAATCGCGAACGAAATCTATGACGATTTGCGCGACGCGCCGGCGGCCGTGGCCGTCTCGGTCTCCAACGGAACGACACTGGCCGGAATCCACCGGGGATTCGCTAACCTGTACCGGCGCGGCAAGACGTCGCGGGTTCCGAAGATCATCGCGGGCTCATCGCATGGGAAGAACCCGATCGTTCACTCCTATCTCAAGGGGTACGACGAATGTCGCGACCTGAACCCGTCCGCCGTGAAGGAGACCGAGGTCAACGAGCCGCTCATCAACTGGCACTCGTTCGATGGAGACTGGGCGCTGGATGCGATTCGTTCGTCGGGCGGGTTCGCCGATGATGCGAGCGACCGGCAGATGTTGAAGCAGGCCAGGGTCCTGAAGGAACGGGAAGGGCTGAGCGTCCTGCCGGCTTCGACGGCGGGACTCGTGGTCTTGCTCGACCACCACGCGAAGGAAGCGCTCCCCGGCGACCGGTACGTGGCCGTGCTGACAGGCCGGCGTTGACCGCAGTTCGCGGCTGACCGAATCCAGGCGAGGCATATCCTGACATGAGTTCACATACCTCCATGCCGCTCGAAGGCAACGCGATCGTCTTCTGCGACGGCGCGTTCACGAACACGTACGGAAAGACGGCGCATGGACTGGTTCGGCGGACCCGCCGGTACCGGGTCGCCGCCGTCATCGACTCCGCGGTCGCGGGGCGCGATGCTGGCGAGGTCCTGGATGGGAAGCCGAACGGAATCCCGCTCGTCGCGGACCTCGACTCCGCCCTGCGCGCGTCCCGGGCGATGGGTGCACCTGCAACGCACTTCGTGATCGGAATCGCGCCCGACGGCGGACGCCTGTCACCCGCGATCCGCGATGCGATCGACGAGGCGATCGACGCTGGACTTCACGTGGATTCGGGTCTGCACGACTTCCTCTTGGAGGATCGCGCGATATCGCGCAGGGCCGGGGAGCGCGGAGTTCATCTGCGAGACGTACGCGCCACGCCGCCCCGGGGTGAGCTGCATGCCTGGACCGGAAAGATCGGCGAAGTGGAATCGTACAGGTTGGCGGTCCTGGGTACCGACTCGGCGATCGGAAAACGTACGACGGCATGGGTCCTCGTGGAGGCTCTCGAGCTCGCGGGCCTGACGGCAGAGATGGTCGGGACGGGTCAGACGGCCTGGATGCAGGGCGCCCGCTACGGGATGCTGCTCGACTCCCTGGTCAGCGATTTCATGGCCGGCGAGATCGAGCACGCGGTCTGGCTCGCGTGGCAGGAGCAGCGCCCTGACGTGATCGTGATCGAGGGCCAGGGCAGCCTGATGAATCCGGCGTATCCGGGGGGCTACGAAATCCTCGCCGCCGCTCGACCGGACGCGGTCGTGCTGCAGCATGCCCCCGCACGGCTCGAGTACGACGGTTTTCCCGGCTTCCCGCTCGATCCGATCGAGAAGCAGATCCAGGCGATCGAGCTGGTCTCCGGCCGGCCGGTGATCGCCGTGACGATCAACCACGAGAACATGAACGCCGAACAGGTCGCCGCCGCCGCCGCGGAGATCGAGCGAAGCACGGGTCTTCCGGCCTTCGACGTGCTGCTCGAGGGCGGAGGCGCACTCGCCGAGGTCGTACGCGGTCGCGTGAAACAGGTGAACCGGTGAACGGCCAGCGCGGGAAGGGGAATCCGCTTGAGCCCCTTCTCGTCCTGGACCGACTCGAGGTCGGTCCAGTTGAACTGACGAGCCGGGGGCTTCGTGCACCGTACCGGGCCACCGTGAACGGTAAGACGGAGGAGACCGAACTCGCGTACCGGTACGAAGAGGACGTGTTCGATCCGGCGGATCCCGGTTCCGTCAACCTGGCCGGAATGATCGCCGCGCAAGTAGCGCTCAATTACGGGCTGTTCTGCCGCGAGCTCGTGTTCCGCGGGCCGTACGACGA
>JAENXO010000087.1 GCA_016649455.1 Gemmatimonadota bacterium
AGGGTGGGCAGGTCGGGCTATTCTCGACGGGAGGCCCGGGCGCGAGCCGCCCGGGCCAGATCTCCCGCACCGGAGGATGCCGATGGAACGCTGTGCCTGGCTGGGCGACGATCCGCTGATGATGGCCTACCACGACGACGAATGGGGCGTCGCGCTGCACGACGACAATCGCCACTTCGAGTTCCTGGTGCTGGACGCATTCCAGGCCGGGCTGAGCTGGCGCACCGTGCTGCACAAGCGCGAGAACTTCCGCCGCGCGTTCGACGGCTTCGACCCCGCGAAGATCGTGCGCTACGGCGAAACCGAGCGGGCGCGCCTGCTGGCGGACGCCGGGATCATCCGGAACCGGCAGAAGGTGGACGCCACGATCGGCAACGCCCGGGCATTCCTCGACATCCAGCAGCGCGAGGACGGATTCGACGGCTGGATCTGGCAGTTCACGGGCGGCCGCACGATCCAGAATTCGTCGGATGAGCTCACCGACATCCCGGCGAAGACCGCCGAGGCCGAGGCGATGAGCAAGGCGCTGAAGGCCGAGGGCTTCAAGTTCGTCGGCCCGACGATCTGCTACGCCTACATGCAGGCGGCCGGGATGGTGAACGACCACGTGACCCGCTGCTACCGCTGGTCAGAGCTCGGGGGCGGAGGCTGAGGTGAAGTCGCGCGCGGCGGTCGGACTCCTGCTCGGCGCTGTCGCGTTCGGGCTCCTGCTGCTGCTCCCGGCGCCCGCCGGCCTGTCCGACGCCGCGTGGCGCACCGCGGCCGTCGGGGTCCTGATGGCGACCTGGTGGGTTACCGAGGCGATCCCGATTCCCGCTACCGCGCTGCTGCCGCTGGCCCTGTTCCCGGTGCTCGGGATCGGCACGATCGGCGAGGCGGCGACGCCGTTCGCCAACCCGCTGATCTACCTGTTCCTCGGCGGCTTTCTGCTCGCCCAGGCGATGCAGGGCGTCGGCCTGCCCCGCCGCATCGCGCTCGACACCGTCCGGCTGTTCGGTACCCGGCCCGGATCGGTGATCGCCGGGATCATGGCCGCCTCGGCCTTCCTCAGCATGTGGGTCAGCAACACGGCCACCGCGCTGATGATGCTGCCGATCGGCCTGTCGCTGATCGAGCTGCTGCCGGGTGACCGCGAGGACCCGGACCGCCGCCGGTTCGGCACCGCGCTGATGCTGGGCATCGCATACGCCTGCAGCATTGGCGGCATGGGGACGCTGATCGGCACGCCGCCGAACGCATTCCTGGCCGGGTTCATGCTCGAGACCTATGGAGTGTCGATCGGCTTCGCGCAGTGGATGCTGCTCGGAGTGCCGCTCGTCCTGGTGGGACTGCCGCTGACCTGGTTCATCCTCACCCGCATCGTATTCCCGGTCCCGTTCGCCGAGATCCCCGGCGGACAGTTACTGCTCGACGAGCGGCGGGCCGGGCTCGGCCCGCTCCGCCCGGCCGAGAAGCGGGTCGCGATCGTGTTCGCGCTCACGGCCCTCGCCTGGATGACCCGGCCCCTGCTGCAGGACTGGATTCCCGGACTGAGCGATGCCGGGATCGCGATCGGGGCCGCGATCGTGCTGTTTCTCCTCCCGGCGGGCGAGACCGACGGGCGGCGGCTCCTTAGCTGGCGCCAGGCCGAGGCCACCCCGTGGGGAGTGCTGGTGCTGTTCGGGGGCGGACTCAGCCTCGCCGCGGCGATCGGCAGCACCGGGCTGGGCGACTGGCTGGGCGGCCAGATGGAATCGATCTCCCACTGGCCGCTGCTGCTGCTCGTGGCGACGGTCGTCGCCTTCATCATCCTGCTCACCGAGTTGACCAGCAATACGGCTACGGCGGCGACCTTCCTGCCAGTGCTCGGCGCCCTGGCGCTGGTGATCGGCCAGGACCCGCTGGTCCTCGCGGTGCCCGCCGCCCTCGCGGCGAGCGGCGCGTTCATGCTGCCGGTGGCAACACCTCCGAATGCGATCGTCTACGGCAGCGGCGCGATCCAGATCACCGACATGGTCCGCGCCGGCGTGTGGATCAACCTGCTGTTCACCGTGCTGATCACGGCCGCCGCGAGGCTGCTGCTGCCGCTCGTGTTCGGAGTCTGACTCGGCCCGGGTCGCCTGCCGGACTTTTTCCCGTCAACGGAAGTCTGTATCCGCCCCGCAGCGGAAGTCGGGCGACTCCCGGATTGTTGACAACAGTCGCATCTCCTTGTTTGCCACAGCATTGAAAGATCGACGCAAGAACGGACGGCGAACGGAATGGCCTGTGCAACATCCCGACACTATTCAGCGTCCGGGATGTCACTTGCCGGGCACACAAACAGACAACACGACGGGAGAATTGGAATGATTCGATTGAAACTGCTATGGATGGTCCCGGCGCTGATGCTGCCGCTGGCGGCCGCCTGTGATGATACGTCCACTCCGACGGGCGAAGGCGCGACCGTGTCGTTTTCCGTGGCCGTTCCCGCCGGGGCAGGTGCCGCGGCCAGCGTGAACAGCGGTGCGCTGTTCGCCATGGTGCCGGTCACCGATGGGGTCCAGACCCTGGAGATCGAGACCGTCGAGCTCGTGCTGAAGGAGATCGAGCTTGAGATGCAAGACTCCGAGGACTGCGACGACCACCTCGAGGGCGAGGACGACTCGTGCGAGGAGTTCGAGACCGGACCGTTCCTGCTCGACCTGCCGCCCGACGCGACCGGCGCGGTGCAGGCGTTCGAGATCCCAGGCGTTCCCGCGGGTACATACGACGAGGTGGAGTTCGAGATCCACGCGCCGGAGAGCGATCCCGGCGATGACGAGTTTCTGCTCGCGAATCCCGGGTTCGACGGAGTCAGCATCCGCGTGACCGGTACGTTCGACGACGGGCAGGGCGGCGGAGCGCAGCCGTTCGTCTTCGTATCGGACATGAGCCAGGAGCAGGAGATGGACCTCGCTCCGCCGCTCCTGGTGGGCGATGGTGGCGCCGCGAACATCACGCTGCAGGTCGACGTCACGGGCTGGTTCATCGCGGCGGACGGCGTGACGCTGATCGATCCCGCGACGGCATCGACAGGGCAGCCGAACGAGAGCGTGGTCGAGGAGAACATCCAGAACTCGCTCGACGTGTACGAAGACGACGACCACGACGGTGAGGACGACGAGCTCGACAGCTAGATTTCAGCCCTTATGAGCTGATCGCTTTCCCTTCCTTCGGCGTCCGGCGGGATCGAAGTCGAGGTCCCGCCGGACGCCTCACGTCCGGTGCGCGATCGCCGTTCCCCCCGCCCGTCTCGGGTCCGCCGCAGCCTCGAACCCCGCGTCCGGACTCCAGCGGGCCGCCCCCACTCCCCCGAACATCATCGACCCGCCGGGCATCTGCCGTTTCCGGAGCATGATCTTCCCCACCGGAAGCCCGGGTTCGTACAGCGCCACCGGGCCATTCTCCTCGATCGCCACGTGGAGCCGCGGACGCTCGATCGCTTCGGACAGGGAGAGGCCGACGCGCAGGTGGCCCACCAGGGTCTGCAGGATCGCCGTCGTGATCCGGTCCGCTCCGGGTGAGCCGATCGCCAGCAGCGCCCCGTCGGTCCGCCGCGCCACCGTGGGCGCCATGTTCGACGGAATCCGGTGGCCGACCGGCCACGCGTGGATCCCCCGGCGGTTGAGCTCCAGCTCGCCGAGGCAGTTGTTGAGCCACAGGCCGGTGCCCGGGGGAATCACGCCCGACCCGTAGCCCGACGACAGCGTGACCGAGACAGCGAGCCCGTCTGAATCCACCGCCGAGGTGTGCGTGGTGGAAGGTGAAGTGACGAACCGGAGAAGCGGGCCGGGAACCACCTGCTCCAGCAGCCGGCGCACCTCCCGGACCGGGTCAAGCGTCATGTCCAGCGTGCCGGCGCGGAAACCGATCGCCGCCTGCTGGGCCCGGGCCATCAGCGCCAGGTCGTCGTCCGTCCACGGACCTCTCGGCCGGTCGCCCAGGAGCAACAGCATCGCCGCCAGCACCGCTCCGCCGACCGCCGGAGGCGGGTTCGTAGCTATCTGCCAGCCGTCCAGTTCGACCGTCAGAGGACTCCGTTCGACCACCTCGTACTCCGCCATGTCCGCCGGTCCGAGGATCCCGTCATTGGCGTGGATGTCGGTCGTGATCAGTCGCCCGATCTCGCCCGTGTAGAAGTCCTTCGCTCCGTGATCGGCGATGCGACGCAGGCTGGCCGCGAGATCCGGCACGCGGACCGTCTCGCCCGGATCGACGAGGCTTCCGTCGTCGTGATGCAGGACGGCCCGGCTCGGCTCGTCCCAACCGAACACCGACTCGTGCGCGAACGACATGTAGGCATGCGAGGCGTACGACAGGGCGAAGCCGTTGCGCGCGTGCTGGTATGCCGGCTCCACCAGGTCCGCCCACGGCAGGCGACCGTAGCGGCGCGACAGTACGGCGAGTGCCGCCAGCGCGCCCGGCGTGCCGATCGACCCGTGTCCCACGAAGGTTTTGACGCCGCCGGCATAGTCCAGCTTCGCCTCGCGCAGTCCGCGACCGAACTGTTCGGGCTCGAGGCCGCGACCCGGCATCTCGATTCCGCCGTCGAGAGTGACGGGGGCCTCTCCGTCGGGCCAGATCGTCGCGTAGGCGCCGGAGCCGAGATCCACTACCCCGGGTTCGGTGACGGCCGATACGAGCGCGGCCGAGACCGCGGCGTCCGCCGCGTTCCCTCCGGCCTCGATCATCGTCGCGCCGGCGATCGCCGCGAGATTCGAGCTCGTGGCGATCGCCGCACCGTAGGCTTCCATGCGTCAGACGCCGTTCTGCCCAGGGGAGTGACGCGGTTCGGCTGCTCGGTCAGGCCGTCCGCGGTTGAATCGTCGGCGGATGATGTACCGGACGGGCGACGCCGGGCAACGTAGCGTCCGAATTGGCGATGAGGGCGGCTGCGTGCCCCGCGGTGTGGATCCGGGCCCGCACGACGCGCCAGCCGACCGCACTCAGCACTAGAAGCACGGCCACCGCGGCGGCGATGCTCGCGAATCCGGAGATCCACTCGACGATGCCGGCCACTTCGGCCGTGAATCCCACCGCCACGAGCAGCGCGTAGCCCCACGTTTCCAGAAGGTGTCCAACCGCACCCACCGAGCCCCCCTCACGTCGTCATCCCACTCGCAGTCCGTTTGACCGAACCCTCACAGGGGGAACGCAAGAAGGCCCCCGGCAGATCCCGGGGGCCTGTAAGAATCGACGTCATCGTCCGGCGTCCGATCCTGCGGCTCTCGGCCGCCTCGGAACGCGAGGCGGGCTAATGGCGGGGTTTTCCGGACCTCCCGGTCTTGCTCTTCGGGGAAGCGCTCGGAGCGTTCCTGGATGAACTCTTCGGCGCGCTCCTGGCCGAGCTGCTGGGAGCGGGACGGGGAGAACTCCGTGGAGCCGCCCGCGCCGGCTTGCTGCTCGGTGCCGCGGTCCTGGCAGGCGCCGAGCGCTCCGGCTTACTGGTGGACGGCGTGGCCCGGGTGGGGGCGGTCCGGGTGGGTGCGGCGGCCCTCGTCCTCTCGGGCGCCGGTCGGGTCTTCGCACTCCCGGTCCGCTCGGCGGCCCGAGTCCGGGCAATCGCGTCGGAGATCGACTCGCGTGATGTCTGCTCGGATGCTCGGCCGCGGGCAGCCGCGTCCCCGACCGGGTCGCGCCTGGCCTGCGTGGCAGATCTCGCACTCTCTACGTCCGGCTCGAATTGCTCGAACCACTGCTCGAACAGGCCAGGATCTCTGCGTCGGAGGTCCGCGCCGCCGGTCGTCGGGCGGGATTCGATCACCCTGAACCCCTTCGCCTGCCGCACCGACTCCGGGATGTACCCCGACCCGGTATCCAGGCCGAGCCCCCCGCCCGTGCGGGGTGAACCCGGGTATCCGGCGTCGTAGCCTCGGTAACCCCGATAGCCGGCTCCGTAGCCACCGTAGCCCGGGTAGCCGCTACCGAAGCCCCCGAAACCGCCATAGCCCGAGTAGCCTCCGTAGCCGTATCCTCCGGCGCCCCAGAAGAAGGAACTACCAGGACTGCCAGGGCCACACATGCCGCTGGAGCCGGGCCACGGACCCCACGCACCCGGGCCGGCTGCCGGCCAGGAAGAGCCGTATCCGAAACCAGGCCAGCCCCCCCAGCCACCGTACCACCGGGAGGCGGGCGAGAACCAGTATCTGGAATACCGCACGTCGAACGGGCTCATGTACCACCCGTAGTGAAACATCCCGGGGTTCGAGCCGAACATGTACGGGCTCGGCCGCGGGCAGCCCACGAATTCACCCGGCATCCCCTGGGCAGCGACCCACCCGGTGGACGCGGTCATGAGCATGGATTTCGTATCGAACGGCTGGCTCGCGGGCGCGAACCCGGAATTGCGGACGTCGAATGCATCAGGTACCTGCGAGGAAGCCTGCTCGGGCAGTGATGACGCTGCTGCCAGCAGCAGGGCGGCGACCAGCCCGATTTTCCCCGTACGTCTCATGTCCCGACTCCTTCCGTCCGACGACTTCCACACAATATACACGGTCGCCGTCGGAGTGGTCCTGCGGGACGGATTGGTCGGGTCAGCCCTGCTGGCCTTCCACCCAGGTCACGTACCAGCGGTAGGCGAGCTCGCAGGTCTCACACTGGCGGCCCAGCTCGAAGCACGGCACGCCGTCGGCCTGCGCCTCGGCGCACAGCACGTTCAACGCTTTCTCAGAGTGGCTCCCGACCCGGCGGGACTGGCCACGACTGTCCACGGGAATCGAACTGTACGGGTCGTCGCTGAACGGATGGTCTTTTTCAGACTCTTTGGGCATTCCATCTCCCCTCGGTCGAGGATGAACCCGTGCATTGAGAATCCGCGTCGTCACGGGTCCTCCGTGACGCACACTTCTTGCAAATCCCGTACGACGAGCGCGGTTCGAGTATCCGCCGGACTTGGGGCGTGAAACGAGCCGCGATAATGCGAGAAACGGGTCCTGGGGCTCCGCGAGTACACCCGTCCCCGGCAGGCGGCGACGGAGCGGAACCGGCGGGTTTGGGACGTATCGTCCCATGACAGCGGCTTCGAAGGGAGCGATGGGCCCCCTCTCCGCATCCCCTTACGAGGAAACGGCGATGCGAGAACTTCGAATACATGGACGCGGCGGGCAGGGGACGGTAATCGCCTCCAAGCTTCTCGCCGTCGCCCTGTTCCGGGAGGGACACGAAGTCCAGTCCTTTCCCGCCTTCGGCGTGGAGCGACGGGGCGCCCCGGTTACGGCGTTCCTGCGATTCGACGACAGTCCGATCCGTCTGCGCTGCGAAATCACCGAACCGAATCACCTCATCGTCCTCGATCCGACGCTGATCGATGCGATCGATGTTACCGCGGGCCTCGACGAGGGCGGCACGATTCTGATCAACACCGATCGCGCGCCAGAGTCGTACACGAACCTGACCCCCCGATTCACGGTGGCCACCGTGAACGCGAGCGACATCGCCGTCCGGCACAGACTCGGGACGCGGAGCCAGCCGATCGTGAACACCGCGATCATCGGCGCCTCCTCCTCGGTGTTCGGCTGGTTCGGCATGGAAGCCGTGGAGTCGGCGATCGGGGATGAAGTTCCCGTGAAGGTGGAAGAGAACGTCGAAGCGGCGCGAGAGGCGGCAGCCGCCGTACGGGTCGCCACGGCGGGAGAGATCTCACATGTCTGACATCACCGAGCCGAACCGTACCGGCAGGGACATCCCGCCGATCGCGATCAGCCGTACGACGACCGAGGTGAACCACACCGGGTCGTGGAAATACATCACGCCGCGCTACGAGGACCGGGTCGCGCCGTGCAACGCGAACTGCCCCGTCGGCATCGACATCGAGGGTTACCTGTACCTGCTCGGCCAGGGGCGCACCGCGGAAGCGGCCGCGCTGCTGCTCGAGGAAAATCCGATGCCGGCCGTCACTGGCCGCGTGTGCCACCACCCGTGCGAGGACGGCTGCAACCGGGCCAACCTCGACGAGCCAGTGGCGATCCACTCCGTCGAGCGGCGCCTGGGCGACATCGCGCTGGCCGGGCCGGCCCCGACGCCGCCCGAGACCCTGCGAGACGAACGGGTCGCGGTGATCGGCTCAGGGCCCGCGGGCCTGGCGGCCGCCTATCACCTGGCGCGACTCGGCTACCGGGTAACCGTATTCGAGGCGGCGCCCGAGGCGGGCGGCATGCTGCGGCTCGGCATCCCCGAGTACCGGCTCCCCCGTGCCATCCTCAACCGGCAGATCGATCGGATCGCGGCCCTCGGAGTCGACATCCGGTGCTCGACCACGATCGGACGCGACATCGAGTGGTCCGAGCTGGACGAGTTCGACGCGGTATTCGCGGCGCCGGGGGCTCACGTGGGCAAGGACGCCTGCATCGAGAGCTCCGACGCCGCTCCGACGATCCGTGCGGGACTCGAATTCCTGAAGGAGGTCAATGCGGGCGCCAGGCCCGCCCTCGGCGATCACGTGATCGTGGTGGGCGGCGGAAACACCGCGATGGACTGCGCCCGCTCGGCGCTGCGGCTCGGCTCGGTCGTGACCGTGCTGTACCGCCGGACACCTCTCGAGATGCCGGCGATCCCGCAGGAAGTGAAGGAAGCGAAGCTCGAGGGAGTCGGATTCCAGTTCCTCGCGACGCCCGCCGCGGCCTGTGTCGAGGACGGCCGACTGCTCGGAATCGAGTGTCAGCGCATGGAGCTCGGTCCGCCCGACGACAGCGGACGGCGCAGACCGATGCCGGTGGAGGACGGCCG
>JAENXO010000255.1 GCA_016649455.1 Gemmatimonadota bacterium
CCTGAACGGGACGATTCGCTACAACGCGCCGTCGGTGTACCAGGGCGTGAGCCACAACGACGTGTTCTTCCGGTTCGAGAGCGGGAAGATCGTCGAGGCGACCAGCACGAACACCGCGCACCTGAACAAGGTTCTCGACTCCGACGAGGGCGCCCGGCATATCGGGGAATTCGCGATCGGCTTCAATCCGTACATCATGGAGCCGATGAAGGACATCCTGTTCGACGAGAAGATCGCCGGCTCGCTTCACCTCACACCCGGCAACGCCTACGATGTCGCGTTCAACGGCAACCAGAGCCAGATCCACTGGGACCTCGTGCTCATCCAGCGGCCCGAGTACGGCGGCGGCGAAATATGGTTTGACGACGTATTGATCAGGAAGGACGGGATGTTCGTGCTGCCGGAACTCGAGGGGCTGAACCCGGAGAACCTGAAGGGCTGAGTCAGCCCCCCAGGGGCTTTCGGATGATCCCGTGCTGCTTGCTTCCGTTCATGGTCACCACGATGGGGGCGTCGAATCGCAGGTGGCGGACCGGCCCGATCTCGCCGATCGCGGGCTGGCCGGCGAGGAATTCCCAGTCGACGAATCCCTCGCCACTATCCTCGTTCACCGTGAAGTAACCAATGTTGAGGGACGTGAGGTTCTGAAAGAAGTGGGTCCCCTGGGAAGGGGTGACCCGCAGGTCCTTGAATCCCGCCTCCACGATCACCCGCGCTCCGCAGATGTCCGACCAGCGGACGGGAATCCCCAACCAGGACTCGGTCGAGCCCCAGCGCCCGACCCCGATGAGCGCGTACGGACGTCCCTCGAGTGTCAGCCGGCTGTTGAACTGCGATACGGCGAGGGCGCACTCCCGGCTCTGCGCGCGTGCGAACTGGTCCCTGTCCACCACCACGATGTCGTGGATGTCGTCCAGATGACCGTGCCCGAGAGCCGACACGCTGTCGCATATCAGCTCGCCGGGTGCGAGATCCTCTAGCTCAATGATGTCCATCTCCCGGCTCGACGTGAAGGGGCGCAACTGGAGAAAGGCGAACTCCGCGGGGTCGCCCGGGGGCGTGTCCAGATTGATCGCGAACTCAATTTCCACCGGCGAGCTCGTCCCCACCGTCCCGACTCTCAGCAACTCCTGCAGGATCTCGGCGAGAGGAAACATGTCGTGCTTCAAGATCGGAGCCATGCTGACGATCGGAACGCCGGCCCGTGAGAGGCCGTCATACACCGCCCTGTTCTCGGCGGAGTAGGTGGAACCCACCCAGTTCAGAACTCCGTGCCGTTCCGCCACACTGAGTGGGGCCTGCACGAGTAGTCCGCTCCCGGAGTCCTCCGGGGCTTCTTCATGGCCTGCAAGCCGCAGGGCCCAGAAGGCGCGCTGCGAGTTCTTGACCATGTCATCGACGGTCGAGAATTCGACGTTGTGGTGGGGAAACGAGGGACAGAACCGGAAGCAGGGTGACCCCTCCACCACCGTCTTTCCGAGGCCGAGAGCCACTGCGGCGATCCCGTCGGTCGACGTCATGGGAGCCGTCGGGTAGTAGTTGTACGAGCGCGCCACTCCGGAGACGTCCGGGAAGAACAGGCCATCACGGGCCTGCCCCACGAGCTCCTGAACAATCACGGCCATGGCTTCCTCCTCGAGGCGATACGGGGTCGCTTCGAGGAAGAGCTTGCTGTCGGCCGAGTAGGTCGAGGCATATACCGACTTGATGGCCTGGATGAGCTTCTCGAGCCGGACCGCGGGGTCCGGATGATCGTTGGGGATCATGATCGTCTCGAAGACCCCGGCAAACGGCTGGTACGGCGAATCCTCCAGCAGGCTCGACGAGCGGATGGCCAGGGGCCGGTCGCACAGCAACAGGAAGGACAGGAGCTGGCGCCGGGCGTCTGGTGGAAAGCCGGCTTCGACGAAGCGGCGTGCCACCTCGCCCTCGTCTTCCGAATGCAGCGAGAGTGAACGGAGATCGTTCCCATCCAGGAATTCCTCGAACACGTCGGTCGCGAGAATCACCGCGGGAGGCACGAAGATCCGCACGCCCGGAAACCGGTCTTCGAGGCCGAACCGGTCGATGAGCCGCGTCGCGAAGGCGAGCCCCCGCCCCTTTCCTCCGATGGAGCCCTCCCCGATCCGCGTGATCCCGCCGGCCTGGGCGAGGGCTTCGGGATCGAAGTCGGCCACCGTGCTCCGGCTCTGTTGCCTCCGGTGGGTCCCGATGGAATCGATCAGGTCAGCCCGGAGATCTTCGAGGGTCGCATAATCCGATACGCGCCTCGGCCGCAGCCGGTAGGCCAGCGCGAATTCGCCCCTGGCCCGAAGCCAGCTGGAGAAGTCGTTCCTATCCGCATGGTAGCCGATGCTCTCGACCGGGATCGTCTCCAGCTTCTCGAGCAGGGAACGGAGGTCGCCGGCGCGGTCCACCTCTTCCCCGGACGGCAGGTAGAACACGAAGTCGCCGAAATATGAGTGTTCCGTCAGGTACCGGCGGATCTGGTCCAGCATCGTCGGCGAGCGCTTGAGCAGAAACCCGGAGGCCACGGTCGCGGCTGTCGCCTGGTGGTCCGGATTGCTGGACTGCAGGAGGATCGGGATGTCCGGACGCGCCTCGCGTATTCGTCCCGCCAGTTCCAGCCCGGCCGACGCGGACGGTTCGCCACCTTCCTCGAGGGGAAACTCGATGTCCGAGATCAGCCCGAGGACGTTGCCCTGGTAGGCCGTGAAATACGACCAGGCCTCATCGAAATTCGTCGCGAGGAGGATCTTCGGCCGGGCCCGCATCCGGAGCAGCCGCTGGTACAGGTTCACTCCCTCTGAGACGATGCTCTGCGTGAGCTTCATCACCTCGGAATAGATCACGGGAAGGAACGAGGAGTAGTGCCGAATGCTGTCTTCGACAACGAGGAGCACCGGAACCCCGAGTCCCGCGTCGAATGCCACGTTCTGCCGGTCCTCCTCCAGCTTCACCATGGCGAGCAGGATCCGGGCATCCCCCTGCCACAGGAACACGTGCTTCACGTCGCCGAACCCGGATCGGCGCTCGAAGTCCTTCACCTCCTGGTGATCGTAGGCGAGCACCAGGACCGGGATGTCCAGCTCGGCGGCGCGCACCTCCCGGGCCAGCTGCGTGGCGTTCATGTCGCCCAGCTGCAGGCTCGTGATGATGACGTCGAAGCGCTTTTCCCGGGCGAGCGCCAGGGCCTCAGCCCCGCTCGAGATGCGCGTAATGTTCGGGGCCTGGTTCAGGTTCAGGTCGAGGAATTTCGTGAGGATGAGCTCGTTGAGCTGTCCATCCTCCGCCATGATGAACGACTCGTAGAGACTAGAGACGAACAGGATATTCTGCACCCGGAAGCGCATCAGGTCCTGCAGGCTCCCGGCGCCACCGCCCCGAGACCCACCGAACTCCGGGAACGCGGGGGACTCGGAGACCGTCACGATACTACCATCCTTGAAAGATGGGTGGAGCGCGCCGGAACGCGCCCCACCCATGTACCCGATCGGCGGGCGTCATGCCCGTTCGAACGACCGATCAGACCACGCCCTGGTCCAGCATCGAATCGGCTACCTTGAGGAAGCCGGCGATGTTGGCGCCGTGGACGTAATTCCCGGGCTTCCCGTACGCCGCGGCGGCGTCGAGACACTGCTTGTGGATGCTCTTCATGATGCCCTGCAGGCGGTTATCCACCTCTTCCCGGGACCAGGAGAGGCGCAGTGAGTTCTGCGACATCTCGATGCCGGACACGGCCACGCCGCCGGCGTTGGCCGCCTTGCCGAGCCCGTACAGGACATCGTTGTCGAGGAAGATCTCCACACCCTCCGGTACCGTGGGCATGTTGGCGCCCTCGGAAATCAGGTAGACGCCCCGATTCACGAGATTCTGGGCATCCTTCGCATTCACTTCGTTCTGCGTCGCGCTCGGGAAGGCGCAGTCGGCATCGTGGTCCCACAGCGGATTGTAGTCGAGACTCGGATCCACCGGCGTGTATACCGCGCCGGGATACTTCTCCGCGTACTCGCTGACTCGGCCCCGCCGGTTATTCTTCAGATCCATCAGGAAGGCCAGTTTCTCGCAGTCGATCCCCTCGTCGTCGAAGATGTAGCCGCTCGAATCGGAGCAGGTGATGACTTTCCCGCCCTTGTCCAGGATCTTCTCGGTGGTGTACTGGGCCACATTGCCCGAACCCGAAACTATACAGGTCTTTCCTTCCAGCGTCTTGCCTCGCGTGCCGAGCATCTCGGCCGCGAAGTACACGGCGCCGTAGCCCGTGGCCTCGGGGCGAATGAGGGACCCGCCCCAGTTCAGCCCCTTCCCGGTCAGCACGCCGGTGAATTCGTTCCGCAGCTTCTTGTACATCCCGAACAGGAACCCGATCTCGCGTCCACCCACGCCGATGTCACCGGCCGGAACGTCACGGAACTGACCGATGTGGCGGAATAGCTCGGCCATGAACGCCTGGCAGAAGCGCATTACTTCTGCATCGCTCTTGCCCTTGGGGTCGAAGTCCGAGCCACCCTTGCCGCCGCCCAAAGGCAACGTGGTCAACGAATTCTTGAAGACCTGCTCGAAAGCGAGGAACTTGAGGAGGCCGAGGTACACGGTGGGATGGAAGCGCAGCCCGCCCTTGTAGGGACCGATGGCGCTGTTCATCTCGATGCGGAAGCCGCGATTGACCTGGA
>JAENXO010000450.1 GCA_016649455.1 Gemmatimonadota bacterium
CCGGGAGTGGTTCTTCCGCCAGATCGTCCGCGCTCTCAACGACCAGGGGCAGACTCGGGACCGCGCCGTCGAACCGGTATATCGAGAATTCCCGCCCCGCGTTGTCGGGAGCTGTGTCACTCGGGCCGAGCTCCGGAGGAAGCGATCCAGACCATCCATCCGTGGAGCCGGGTTCAATCAGCGTGAACAGGAGTCGCTGACGCGTCTGGTCTGATCGCACGAGCCAACTGCCAGCTGGAAGTGTGCGATCCGCCGCCGGTTCGAGGGAGTCCGGAGTCGCGTACGCGCTCACAGGGAGCCTGACGGGTTCCAGCAGACGCTCGACCCGGATCCCGTGCCGCAGGAGATGAGCGACGAGCTCCCTCTCCTCCGGCAGGATCAGCCAGGCCGCGGGCAGCGACAGCGCGGCCCGGACCTCGACCGACGGCCGCCACTGATCGACCATGAGACGCGCCGTCGTGCCCCTGTCGGACCAGCGCAGCCAGCGCAGCGATGGGCGGTCCGGGTCGGCTGCATTATCCGCCCGCAAGGCGAGGACTGGACTCTCGGCCTGCGCGTCGCTCCGACTCTGCCACGTAACCGCGCGCACGTCGGCCGAAATCCCCGCGATGACCTCGAGGAACGATACTGCGGTCAGGTACAGACGATCGGTCCGCCGTGACAGGTCATCGATCTCGTGGGTCGATGCGGTCTCGAGCAGCAGTGCGAGGCTGCCCGAGAGCGAGAAGGCGTTCCGCGCATTGTTCGCCGTGATCGGAGCATAGGAGAAGAAGATCTCCTCCGGGTTCTCTGCCCCGGTTCGGTAGGCGGGATCGGGATTCTCTGCCACGTATTCGTGGAATCGCACGTTCGCCATGGTGAGAGCCTGCACCACGTAGGGGAGGAGCCGGAAGCGGGCGAACTCGATGAGACGCGGGTCTACGTTCGGATGGGTCGGCAGGCCGACCTGTGCCTCGTACGGGGTCGGTCCCATCTCATGCAGATCCAGCACCACGTGCGGTTCGATCGCCTCGTGCAGTTCCCACAGAGCCCGGTTCGCGGGCGCTGCGAGGGAGACGTGGTCCCGGTTCGGGTCGAACCCACTCCCGTTGAATCGTGTGCCGGCACGCATCCCGACCGGGTTGAGCACCGGAACAATCGTCACCTCGATCTCGTCCAGCATCGGACGGAGATCCCCGATGGAAAGGTCTCGAGCGAGTCTGAGAGCGACCTCGTAGCCCGTTCGCTCGTCTCCATGCTGCGAACCGATCACGAGTACGCGGACACGGTCTCCGTCGCCCTCGATCCCGCTGGAAGGGTCGAACCCGAGAGTCGCCGTCGGGATGACGACCGGCGGCCCCGTCGCTCCGCCGGGCTGAGTCAGCAACGGATCGACCCGCATCACCGGACCCGCCAGCATCGCGAGCTCGGTCAGCCAGGCGAGCGCGGTATCCGGAGATGTATACGCCAGATACTTCGCGGCCTCGGCCGGGGTCTGCTTCGCCGACGTAGCGGACCCTGAGTACCCATTCTGCGCACGCGCGACGGATGCAGACGATCCGATCGAGATGGCAAGCGACGCCGCGAGCAACATCGGACGTCTGAACGGACGGAAAGTCATTCGGCCCTGGTCATGCGAGCCGATCCCGGACCGTCGCGACCAGGGGGTCCACCACCAGGCCGGGCTGACCCAGCAATTCAGATAGCTCCGCCGCGTCGCGTGACAATCCGCCGGCCAGCCACTGGCCGAGGAACTTCCCGCTGCGTGGATTGCGGAACCAGTCTGTGTCGAAACGTTCCTCCAGCGCCCGGGCGAGTGGCGCGGAAAGGAGGCGGGCCCTCAGCTGACGTGCCGAGCCGAACCGCTGCCCCAGTCGGGTGAGAAACCCTCGCGGATCATGTCGGACATGGGTCGCTTCCCAAATCAACTCGGCCCACCGCGCACCGAGCGATCCGGGTCGGTCGCTCTCGCACACCTCGAGATCGAACTGCAGTCGAGCGGCCAGGAGGCGAAGATCATACAGGTCGAGGAAGGCCGCCAGGCGCAGGTAATCCTCCAGTTGACGACCCTCGATCCCTCGCGCCCGTCGCACCCATTCGGGGTTCAGGGCCAGGTTCGCGAACAGGGCCCCGTGCGCCTCGGCAACGGATCGATCCCCGATCGATCGATACTCGAACGGAAGGGACGGATCGGTCCTCGACCAGTGCACCGTCACGCCGATCTCCCACAGGAGCTTCCGGCAGGACCCGGGCGTCACGGTCGGCGTGACGAATAGAACGACCCGATCGGGAACGCGGATCGGAGAGCAGAACGCCTTCATCCCGGGTCCGGGGAACGCCTCGATCGTGAGGTCGACTCGCCCCCCCTCTTCGAGGTCGAGCCCGATCTGCGACAGGTCCGTGCGGACCGTGTCGAGGATCGAGCTTTCCCGGCACGGGAGATCCAGCCAGTCCATGCGGGCCAGCCACTCGATGTCATGCGCTTCGGCTTCGCCGTCGATGTCGCCGACGTGTCGAGACAGCTGGTGGTCGAGCTCCGTCTCGTACAGCTCCCGGGTCTCAGACAGCAGCCGGCGCGCCTCGCGGAGGGTCGAAGCGAGATTGACCCCACTCAGCCGCTGCACCGCCTGGCGATGCGAGCCATAGCCGAGTTCCTCGGCAGAAATCC
>JAENXO010000248.1 GCA_016649455.1 Gemmatimonadota bacterium
CGGAAGAGATGATTCGCCTCGCCGAGCTTCATGCCTGGACGGGCCAGGAGTCCGAGGCGATAGCGATCCTCGAGGCGTTGCTGGCCGGGCAGCCTGGACTTGCCGACGCCTGGGTTCTGCTCGGGGATCTCAGGAGATGGAGCGACGACCCGACGGGAGCGTCCGACGCCTATCGGAGCGCCCTGGCCGCCGACCCGACGAATCCCGGAGCTCGCAACGGCCTCGAGGAGCTGAGGCTTCGCCGGGAAGAAATCGTGGCGCGAAGCGAGCCCGAAGGCTTCGGGCCGGACACGAATCTGTTCTCGGACTCCGACGAATTCCTCAGGCTCGACGTCGCCGGGGACGCGGATTTCCGCTGGGGAGTCGACGCTCTCACCCTGCGAGCCGGTTATCAGCGAGTCGAGGGATACGACCTCACGGGCTTTACGACGGCGGATGACGGCGGGTTCGGCGAAGCGACGTATGCGCACTGGTGGCGAGAGGCGTCGATTCGAACCGCGCTCGAGCTCGGCGTGGAGCACCTGGATGGCTTCGGCACCCAACCCTCCGCGGCCATCGACGTTCGAGCTCCGAATGTCGGCGGCTTCTCCCTCACCGGGCGCCTCGAGACGCTGCCGGCATACAGGCTCGCGAACACGTACGAGAGCGTGGCTGAACCTGTCCGGGCCGATCGGCTGTTCGTGTCCCTGTTCCGCTCGCTCGGAGACCGGTGGAGTCTCGGTGGAGCACTCGACCTGGGAGTGTTCGACGGAGCGGGCGTAACGAATCCTCGCTATTCCGGCTGGGTGACGCTGTCGCGGTCTCTGTCGCCCATCGTCTCGGCGGAGCTCGGAACGAGCCTCGTGGGTTTCGGAGAGGCTGCCCCCGCCCCGAACGGCCGCCGCCTGTACTGGGACCCCAAGCTGTTCTGGGCCACGACGGCAGCTGTTTCCTTGCAGTCGATTCCGGACCGGGGCTGGGGCTGGCATGGTCGACTCACCGCGGGTGCCGCGTACGACAAGGAGCGGGACCTGCCGGCGGCGGCCTGGGTGCCCCAGTTCGGCGTCGAGGGGGGAGCCGTGCTGCGCGGTGACCGGCAGGACCTGGGCCTCACCGCCTTCTACAGGCGCGGCCGCGAGCAGGACTACAGCTCGTGGGGCCTGGAACTCGTGATGATCGTGAGGCCCTGACGGTGGGACGCACGCGAGGGCTGGGTCCAATCCTCCTGTTGCTGATCGTCGTCGGCATGTCGGCGGCGTTCTTCATCTGGGTCCTGCAATCCCCCGACCAGGTCCGGGTGTTCCTCATCCGCCTCGTCCTGATCAGCCTCGTGATCTTCCTCGGGATCTTGCTGATCCGGTTCTTCACCTTGCTGTGGTTCGGCTTTCTGCAGCACGCCGAACGGGACATCCAGGGAGACAGATCCGACACCGAGCTGCCGCCGGTTTCGGTCATCGTGCCGGCGTACAACGAGGGGCCGGTGCTGGAGAGGGCGATTCAGAGTCTCCTGAGGCTGGACTACCCGGAGTACGAAGTCCTGATCATCGATGATGGGAGCCCGGACAACACACTCGCGACCGCCACGGGGCTGGAAGGGGTGTACGAAGGTGTTCCGATCCGCGTGTTCTCGAAGCCCAACGGCGGCAAGGCGACGGCCCTCAACCTCGGCATTGAGAATTCCCGCCACCCGTTCATCCTGTGCATGGATGCCGACTCGACCGTCGAGCCTCAGCTGCTCAGGCGCGCGATTCCCCACTTCGAGGATCCAACCGTCGGCGCCGTAGCGGGAAACGTGAAGATAGAAAACCGGGACCGGCTCATCACCCGACTGCAGGCGCTCGAGTACATCGAAGGATTGAACATGCCGCGGCGGGCACAGGGATTCATCGCCGCCGTAAATATCGTCCCGGGCCCAGTCGGTGTGTTCAGACGCGAGGCGTTGAGCGATGTGGGGGGATACGACACGGACACATTCGCCGAGGATGCCGACCTGACGCTCAAGCTGATCTCGTCCGGCTGGAAGATCGTGTACGAGGACCAGGCGATCGCCTGGACCCAGGCCCCCGAGCGGTGGCTCGATCTCGTCCAGCAGAGATATCGGTGGACGCGCGGGATTCTGCAGGCAATCCGAAAGCGAAAGTGGTTGCTGATCAAGCCCGTTCCCGACTTCCCGCTGTGGCTCTCGGTGCTGGAAATGGGCTTCGAAGCCGTGGTGTGGCCGATCATGAACGTCTATGCTCATTTGTTCTTCGCGGTAGTGGCGCTCCTGTTCGGCATGGGCGAGCTGCTGCTCTACTGGTGGTTACTGCTCACGTTGCTCGACCTGGTTGCCGCTCTCGTCACCGTATCGATGGAAGAAGAGCAACTCTCCCTGGTACCACTGGCCGTAATTTACCGCGTCTTTTTCATTCTCTTCCTCGACGTGACCAAGTCGTTCGCGGCGACGGAGGAGCTGTTCCGCTTCGGGATGGACTGGGACCAGGTTCGGCGAATCCCGGTTAACGAAGCTCCGGAGGCCGTGGCATGAACATCGTAGATCTGCTCGTGATGATCATTGTCGTGACGATCCTGGTCACGATTTCGCTCGGTGTGGTGACGTACTTCGCCTACAAGCTCCGTCGCGCGCGGCGACCGGTTGAGGACTCCCGGTCGGATTCGGAGTCGTGGTATTTCATCCGGCACGAGCCTCCGGCAGACGAAGCCGAAGCGGCCGGGTAAGGCGTCCGAGCCATGCCCCCGAAACAGGATCCGGTCCCACGTGCGCGATCGGCCGCCCAGTGGCTGGGGGGCATATTGCTGCTCGGCTTTCTGGCCGCCGGCGTGGTGGCGGCGGCCGCCGCATTGTGGGAGAACGTGGACGTGCAGAGCCTGGCCCGCCGGGCGGCCGCGATATCCGACGAGCCTCCCGCTCCCGGGTTGGAATCCGAGGGACCCGCCGCCGCCGCGTCGATATTGGCCCGCATCGCCGTGTTCGAGAGTGCCGCCAGCGCGGGCTACTTCCCCGACTCGACCTTCTATCCGGCTGCCGTCTCCGGGTGGGAACGGCTGGCCCGGGAGGAATCGGCTTCCGTAGTACGAGTACGAGACGCCGCCGGAATCGACGATCTGCCGGCCGGGAGCCTGCTGCTCGCTCCCGAAGCCGTGTGCGTTTCGGAGCGGGATCTAGCCGCGATCCGAGCGCATCTGGAGCGCGGCGGTGGCCTCGTGCTGAACTGGGCCACGGCAGCGAGAGACGAGGGCTGCAGGTGGAGAGGTTGGGGACCGCTCAGGGCGCTCACGGGAGCGCTCGACCTGGCTGAAATCCCGGCGGGCGAAGCACAGTTCCTCTCGATCCCCGCGGCCCTGCCGATTTCGCCCGGTCTTCCCCCCGGCGCTCGAATCGAGCTGTTCCCGGAGCCTCACCTGGCGCTGCAGGTTCCGGGACCGCACCCCTACTGGTCCGACTGGGCCTTGAACGGAGCTTCGGAAGGCAGCCCAGCGGCGCCGGACGCTGCGATCGTCCTTCACGAGCCCCGGTCGGGCGGCCGGATCGTGTGGTTCGGATTCCGCGACCGGCAGGCCGTATCGGACCGTGACGCGGCCCGAGTTCGTCGGCTGTTCCGGAATGGCATTCGCTGGGCTTCCGGGACCGTCACGGCCGAGATTGCGCCCTGGCCCGCGGGGGCGCGTGCGGCGATCCTCGTCTCCGAGGATGTCGAGACCGGGTTCGAGAACGTCCTCGCGTTCGCCCGGGTGCTGCGAGTTCGCGATACTCGCGGGAGTATCTTTCCGGTGTCGGGGCTGGCCCTCGAACACCCCGAGATCGCGGCCGCGATCGCCGATATCGGTGAGGTGGGCAGCCAGACAGCCGATCATGTCTCCCCGGCCGGGCTTCCGGTCGATGAGCAGGAGGTCAGGCTGGCCAGGAGCCGCCGGGAACTGCGGCAGTGGTCGGGAGCCGAAATCCTCGGACTCCGGGTACCAGAGGAGCGGTTCGACGAGGCGACGCTCCTGGCCTGGCGCAGGGTAGGCGGTACGTATGTCGTAGCACTCAACGAGGCCAGATCCGCGGCTCCCGAGGTGTTCACCACGGACGACGGCCCGGTCGTCCTGCTGCCCCGCCTGCTCAAGGACGATTACAACGTGTTCGTGCAGGACGGAGCGCGGCGCACGAACGTGCTATTGAAAGCCTGGCTCGAAGGCCTCGACAAGCTCGGGGCCCTGGGCGGATTCGGACTCATTTCCGTTCATTCGCAGATCGCGGGCGATCCGGACCGGGTCGGTGTCGTGGGCGAGGTGATTGACAGCATCTCGGGCGGCCGGACGGACTGGTGGATAGCCACGGGCGCCGAGATCGCCGACTGGTGGCTCGCGCGATCCGAGGCCCGGCTGCAGCTAGAGGGCCCGCCTGACAGCCTGTCGCTACGTCTGCTCACTCCCCCGTCACCAGTTCTCTCTGGAGCCTGGATCGATGTGAGTCTGGGACCGGACTCGGACCTGCGTCCCTTCGTGGATGGTCGCCCGCTCGCCTGGGCGCCGACTGAATGGGGAGTCAGGTTTCCGGTGGAAGAGCTGACGACCGGCGAAACAGACGCGATCCAACTTCTGATTCCGCCCGGTGCTGCGGACGGACCCGATTCCGACGCATCAGGCTTGTCTCTCCCCTGAGCCGCCGCGACCTTAAGCTGAAGATCAGCCGGCGCATACCCGTGGTGCGACGGCGCCAGGTGCCGTCCGAGGAGGTCGCCGTTGGGTGAGAAGGAATCCCGACTCGAGCTGGAAGGAGCGGAGCTGCGCGTCTTCACGCAGGCGCTCCTTCGCGACGTACGGGCCCTCGAGACACTGCTCGAGGGCGACCTGGTGGAGCGAG
>JAENXO010000032.1 GCA_016649455.1 Gemmatimonadota bacterium
GTTATCGCTGACAGTTGTCCGCACCTCGATGAAGTTGGCGCGCATCGGTCTGTCCGCCTGCCGAAGACACTTCGTCGCGTCGACGGAAGGTCTTTGTTCGGTCTCCGAACAAAGTGCCGTGGGCGTGCGTTCCTGTCAAGTGGATGTGCGGGGCCCGCTGCGGGGGCCGGAGACGGCAGCTTGCGCGACTAATGGCCGAACCACTTCTGGCAAGTCGCAGCGCCCATCGACGCGATCATGGGAATCCCGCGCAAGGTGCTCGGTGTGACGGGTTCATGGCGCGGCTGGACTTGCTGTGATGGGAGGGTTGAGCGGAGGGGGCTCGAGAATTCGATACTTCCCCTCTTCCCTGCTCCCGGCTACGTGCCCTGCTCTACCAGCTCCTGGAATCGGGGATGTTCCCGCAGCGGCTCCCAGATCGGACTCCGGGCGAGATAGGCCGGCGTCAGGTCGCTCGGGATCTCCATCAACTGCTCCAGCAACTCCAGTGCGGCCTCATGATCGCCCGTGATCAGGTAGATCTGGGCGAGATTCTCCAGCATGTACGTCGCGCCCCAGGCGTCCCTCTCCAGTGGCAGCATCCGGGTGGCCAGTTCCCCCTCCCGGATCGCCTCGACTGGCAGGCCAAGTTCGGCGAGTACCACGCCGAGCGATGAGCGGAGGAAGGCTTTATCGGTCTCCGCGATCGCGGCGCCCAAAACCGTGCGTGCGGAGTCGAGGTAGGCCTGTTCCGCCTGCCGGTCCCCGCGCAGTCGATGCGCCGCCGCCAGGAGGTGGTATCGGGACCGGTACGGCGGATACCAGTCAAAGGCCGGCAGGATATCGTCCCGAGGGATCGCGTTCGCCGACTCGATTGCACGGTCCGGTTGCCCCTCGAGGATCGCGAGCCACACGTCCCACGAGGTGACCGGGAGCCCCTCGATCCCGGCGGCGCGAGCTCGCCGGAGAAGCTCCCGCACCGGCTCGGTCTCCCCCGCCGCTCGCAGATATACCCAGGCCGCGTCGGTGTAGTAGTAATCGTTGGACGGCACCAGGGAGATCGCACGCTCCGCGTGATGGCGGGCCTCGTCGCCCCTCCGGAGGAGGGAGTACGACGATTTCAGGTGCCAGTGCAGATCTCCGTACAGCGGACTCAGCTCGACGGCCCTGAGATGCGCGTCGATCGACTCCGCGATGCGACCTTCCCGCCGCAGCACGACGCCCATGACCTCGAGCGCCTCGACGTTGTTGGGGGACAGACGCAACGCCTCCTCCAGCGACGCCAGTGCACGGTCGTAGTCCAGGAAGCAGCGATAGTAGTACCACGCCGCGTCGACATGGACCTCCGGCAACTCCGGATCGAGTTCGCGGGCCCTGGAAATCGCTTCGTCGGCCCGTTCGCAGTACTCGAACTCGACTTGGCTGGAATTCCAGAACGCCGACGTGTACGCTGCCCCGAGAGTGGAATATGCGCTCGCGAACTCAGGATCCAGCTCCACGGCCGTCTCGAGGAGGCGAATGGCAGCCTCGTCGTTGAATTCTCCGTTGAACTGATGATAGCCCCGGACCCAGAATTCGTACGCTTCCAGGTTCTCTGTCGGAACTCTGTCGACCCGTCGCAGTTCGGCGGGGGAGAGCTCGGCCCCGAGAGCTCGCGTGACCTTCTGAGCGATGTCGCTTTGAATCGCGAACAGATTGTCCGCGGTGAGTTCCCGGTCGTACTCCTCCGCCCATACGACGCGCCCCGTTCCGTCCGTGAGTTGCACGTTGAATCGGATGCGGCTCCCGGTGCGCTGCAGGGATCCTTCCAGGACCATGGCGACGGACAGTTCCCCGGCCACCTCCCCCGGTGACTTCGGCGCGTCCCGGTAGTCCATCACGGAGGCCCGGGAGATCGGCGTGATCCCACGGACTCCGTACAGGCGCGTCACGATGTCCACGTGAACGCCGTCAACGAACTGGAGGTCCTCTGCCTGCCCGCTGATATTGTCGAACGGCAGCACCGCGATCGAGCGGCTCACGTCCCGCGAGATCGCGGGCGCGGTCTCGTCGTTCGCCTCCGGACCCTTCCACATTCGCATTCCGACCACGAGCACGACCACGAATCCGGCTCCGACCAGGGCCGCCTTCAGTCGCGCCCATGGGTCCGGGACGTAGACGACCGTGGTGGAATCTGCCCCGGCGTCCGTCCCGGGCTCGTCCGTGCGACGGACCGCTCCGCCGGGCGTCACGTCGAACGTCCACGCGAGAAACAGCGCGAGCGGGAAGCAGAGCAGACTGACGAGAACGAGACCGTTGTAGACGACCGGCGCGACGCCGAGGGTGGGAAACACGAGGTCCGCGCCTTCGAGAACCGCGAACGCGATCGCCAGGTACGCGGCGCCGACCCGGTACACCTTTCGCCGCTTTAGCTCTGAGAAGAAGTCGGTGGCGCGGTGGGATGAAGGCGTACCGTCGTCAGGTTCGGGCGCAGGATCCTGGTCCGGAGGCTGGGTAGTCGTGGTGGCCGCCTCGGTGCGGGGGGACACGCAGGCTATGTGCGAAAGATGAGAACGCTCGAAGGCGGTGCGCAAGCACGGAACTGGCTGCGCCGGCAGGCGAGGACGCGGGCGAGAGGATCCTCAGCGCAGATCCAGCTCGGCGCTCACAATGGCATGGTCCGAACCCAACTCGAACGACTCTTCGGTGAGGTGCCTGACGGATTGCACCTCCCATTCGGGCGACACCCAGATCTGGTCGTAACGGCAAGGCACGTTCGCTTTGCCGCGCCGGTGGGTAACTGCTAGCGGTCCATCCGGACGGTCGGCCTCGATCGCGGCTCGCTCAGCCGGGCAATTAACCAGCCACAGTCGATACGCGTCTTCCAGATCGTGCTGCCGCTCAGACCGCGGCCCGAGAACAAGCGGCTCGTGTGCCGGCCACCAGAATTCCGACCGCGCCTCGTCCGGGTGGTCGACCTTCGGAGTATTCGCGTCGAGGCCGAGCAGCATCGGTCGCTCCCGCCCGTGCAGGGTTTCGAGCAGAGCCCTGTATGCGACGCCCTTCCCTGCTTTGAAGCCCGATCCGGTGAGAGAATGGTAGGAGATCGCGTCGAACTCGATTCCCTGCCATTCAACTCTCGCGACAGCGCTTCGCTCAGGGAGCGGGAGGCGGTCCAGGACGCCTCCCTCCACTAGAGTCGCGAGTCCGCGGCCGGCGAGTACACAACCAAGCTTTCGGCTTCCCCGGTCGAACGGTCCGGGCCGCCGGATGTCGAGCGAGAATACCGTCCAGTCGAACACGCCTGATGCCTGGAGCACTCGAAACGTGGCGGGCTTGACCTCCTGGAGGGCGGCGAGCGCTGGACCAGCGGCGACCTCGGAAGAAAGGAGTTCGACGAGTCGTTTCGCTCGGTCACCCGAGGCGCCGTTCATGTTCCAGGTGAGAAATCGCAGACTCGTCAACGAAGTCATGCTCAGAAGAGCCTACAAGCGAATCCGGATAGCTCGGCGTCGTGCATCAGATCTCACCTTCGGGACCGACGTCGTCGTTTTCCTCGGTCTCTCGCACCCGGGCCCCAGCCCCAGACACCAGTGGGTACCTGTCCGGGTGCTCGATCGACGCGAGCGAGAGATCCACATCCAGGTCCGGCCACCTCAAGTGATCCGGTGCTGGACTGTCGATCCGGGCGAGTTGGGCGATTGTGGCGTTGCGAAACCAGGGGAATTCGTCGAATGGGAGATAGACCTCCCGCTCATCGATGAGGAGCCAGAGCCCGTGGGCCGATACGTTGCTCAACTCAACTTTCGAAGTGTTCATGCCAGGCCCTCCGGATCTCCTCGTCCCGCTCACTGACGATTTGCAGCGCAGTACGTATCATTCTAGCCCCGAGGCGGTGGCTGCGCGCGAGTTCGACCCGGGGATCGAGCCAGACCGTCTTCCACGTTCAGCCCCCGATTTCAACGGGGCCTTACGAGCTTCCCTCAGTGAGCCTCCTCTTTCGACCCGCTCGGTGCTCGTCTCTTCCCCCACACCTGCGCCAGCTCCGGCATGACCTCCGTCTCCAGGACCTCGTTCACCGGACGGAACTGCATATTGTCGGACCAGCGGAACACCGTGAGCTCCCGTGGCTTCGGGTGCGGGGGTGCCGTGATCTCGACGACATCGGTCGCGTGCAATTCGTACCAGGCGATGCGCTCCTCCTCCGACATCTCGCCATACAGCCGCATCAGCATGAAGTCGATGATTGGCCAGACGCCCATCTCTTCCACGACCGCGTTGGCTACCGGATCGTTCGGCGGCACGATCACGTGGCCAAATTCGTGGCCGCTCCAGCGAATCACGATGGTCGGATCCGTGCAGGTGCCGTCGCCGACCAGATTCAGATAGCTCCTCACGTGGGCTCCCTCCAGGTGTGAGTCAGAGCGATTCGACTCGGACACCGTAGCAGGGGGGTGTGACAGTGGAGCCGGGCACTAGCTTCTCAGCCCACCACTCCCGCCATCTCCGCAAACCGGCAGAACGCGTTCGCCAGTTGCATCCGGCGCGGTGAGCGGCAGATCGGGGCGAGAATCGCCGGATTCCCGACCAGCATGGCCAGGCACTTCGCCCTGGACCTCGCCACGTTCAGGCGGTTTGGACCGACCGGGAATTCCATCCCGCGCGGCGAGACCGGAGTGCCACACCTGCTCAGGGCCCTACGGCCGAATTCCCACATGCCCACTTTTGCAGAGGGCCCCGAAAAGCGATGTGCGTCTACCGAGCAGGCCGAACAGGCATGCCTTGGACCCTACTGCTCCTCCGTCCGCATGATCGAGTCCTCGAGGGCGCGCCTCGCCTCTGCAGAGTCGGACACGGCAAGCGCCCCCTTCACGCCGGCGGCGCCGGGAAGCGCCGACTCGGCTATGGCGGTGTCGCGAGCTCCCTGACTCCGCGTCTGCTCAGAGCCCTCGGAATTGCATCCGGCCAGCAGGACCAGAGCGAGTCCAGTGATAACGCTCGCGCGCATCATCCCGCGAGAGCCCGCGGAAAGAGGATGTTGTTCTCCAGGTGGATGTGCTGGTGCGTCTCCGCCTCCAGGGCGGCCAGACCGTGCCACAGCGCCCGCCACGTGTTGCAGGCCTCGGCTGGCACCTCGAAGTCGCCGGTCAGCTCCCTCAGTCGCTGCAGGGCGTCGCCGGCGGACTCGTGCTCCTGCTCCATGACAGCGACCGGCCCACCGGCCATGGCGCCCCGTCCCTGCAGGATCAGCGGAAACAGGATCTGCTCCTCCTTGCCCATGTGTCCCTCGAGCTCTGCCCTGAGCGCCACGACCGTGGACAGCAGTTCAGACAGGACCTCCGGCATCTTGCTTCCATGCACGGTATTGACCTTCTGCGCCATGAATTCCAGCCGCGGAAGCTCTTCCTTCAGGGGCTCGTGATACGTCGTCAGGATGTGAGCGATCAGGGCATCGAGCGGCGCCTCGTCCCAGCGCTCCATGTCTGAGTCCGGGTCAGCCACGGCCTCGCGGATCTCATCGAGCACCGCCGCCACGTCGAGTCCCTTCGATTCGCATACCTTCTCGATAGCCTTGCCCCCACCGCAGCAGAAGTCCATTCCATGGCGGGCGAAAACCTTCGTGGCCATCGGGTACTCGGTGGCGATCTGGCCCACCGGGGTATCGGCTTGAATCATCATGCTCTTCGTCTCCTTAGGGGGTATCGGTTCACCTATCAGTGTTCACGCGTTCACTCGTCGGTGTTCGTCGGCTCGATCAGCAACACCAGGGCCGCCAGCACGGGCTCCGGATCACGGGCATTCCCGGCTCTTCCGGTCGACAGCCTGCGGGCGCCCTGCGCTCCAATGAGAGCATGGATCGTCCCCATCACGGGCACGAGCAGCACCTCCGGCTCGATGTCGCGGCGGATCGTTCCCCGGGCGGCGCCTTCCCGCAGTGCCTCGAGGACGTATCGCCTCGACCGCCTTACGATCTCGCCGAGCAGCGTGACCGCTTCGGCGGGCAACACCAGGGAGGCCTGCTCCGAACTGAACAGCCACGCGAGACCCGCGTCCGATCCGAGGACCCGGATCCGCCCCCTGGCCAGCTCGAGGAGACGATCGATCGGCGGGAGGCTGTCGTCCGGAAAAGTGTCCTCGATCCTGGCCACACCGAACCTCACCGCCTCGGTCAGCATCTCGTCCCGCGACGCGAAGTGACGGAACAAAGCGCCCGAGCTGAGGCCTACTTCCTCGGCGATCGTGGTGGTCGTCAGCGAAGTGAGGCCCCGCTCGCCGATGATCTTGAGGACGCTCTCAGCAATTTCGTTGCGCCGCTCAGCAGTCGGCTTTCGGGTTTGTGTGACCATGGCATAGACAGTAAGTAAGCATTTACTTACAAGCAAGGACGGGTGGGCGGCGCGGGGTGGCGAAAACGGGGAGCGTGTTTACGATTCCCTCTGTGAGCCCCTGCACGCTATGCCTGTTCAGTGCCCTCCGCAGCACTCCCACTCGAACGTGCCGCGCTCATCGAGGGACTTCACCGACGGATCACTCCGCGCCCGAATTCCCGAACTGGTCGATCCGCACCGTCCCTTCCGGGAACACGGCCAGGAGCTCGAGCCGGCCGCCCAACGCGGCGACGTAGTCGGCCAGGGTGCTCACAAGCACGTCCGACCGGTGCTCGAGGCGTGATACGTTCGGCTGATCTATGCTCAGGCGCTCCGCGAGTTCCGCCTGCGTCAGGTCACACACCGCACGCACTTCGTGCAGCCGCAGCTCAGCCAGCAGTTCCTCCGTTCGGCGACGGTTGCGGTCGCGGCGCTCAGGGGACATCTGCTTGCGTAGCTCGTCGAAGCTTCTGGCCATTCATGCACCGCCTTTCAGATTCTCGAGGTGGCGGTCAAAGACTCGGTCGGCTCGAGTAATCGCCTTTCGATACCAGCGCTTCGATCCTCCCTTGTCGTCCCCCAACAGAAGTACGGCGACCCGGCGCGGATCAAACGCATACAACACTCGCAGCGGCCGACCCCGATGCTGGATCCTCAACTCCCGAAGCGCGCCGTAGCGCGAACCGCGGATGGCGGAACTGTAAGGAAACGGTACGCGCGGCCCCACCTCCTCCAGCATACCGATGACGACGTCCACGGCGTCTTGCGCCTCTTCGTCGAGGCTTTCCCACCACTCATCGAACTCAGCCATACTCTCGACCGACCATTCCAAGCCACTCCTCCAATATGCCTCACATAACATATACCGTCAAACGCATGTGCTGCGTCTGAAGGGGCATCTTGAGAGTGACTCACCTGGCTCAACGAGCCGTGAATCGGGACAGTGCGCGCCCCTGGGACGTGCTCACATCGAAGGGAAGTGGAGCCTGGTCATCGGGCCCTCGATCGGTAATCGTTCCGTGCCAGGTGAAAGCCGGTCGGTCCGTTCAGGGCCCTACACGTCAATTCCCACTTTCCCACTTTCCCACTTTCCAATTTCGATGTAGGGGCCCGAAAAGTGATGTGAAATTGCGGAACAGAGGTGTCACCAGCCGGTGGAACGACCTTCAGTGTCGATTCCTCATTGATTCACAGGATATATGCGGAGCTTCAGGAGGTCGGGCTACTGCGCGCCAGACGAGGAGGTGGCAGTTCGCTATTGGGCAGAGGACTTCGGCGTGAGCCGCGCCCGAACACCCACGATCGTGACGCCGACCAGCTTCTCGGTCGCTTCGTCGTAGCGGAAGATCAGGCCGTCGCCGGCATCGACGCCGATCGCTTCCCGCGGCTCGTCCTGGGAGATATACAGGACGTCGGCCTGGGAATCGTACTCCCACTCGAACGTGCCGCGCTCATCGAGGGGCTTCACTGACTCCATAAGACCTCCCTTCGCGGGCTCAGGCGCCGTGCAAGATACGCCGTAATGACGAAGCCGTATGTCTCGCCGACTTCCCGGTACACTGCGACGACGAAAAGGTTGACTGCACCTGGTCCATTGTAGTAGCGGGCGACGAGCAACGCACCGTAGTCGCCGCGCTGCACGATGTCCGGGGCGGCGATGGCACCCATGACACGCACGCGTTGCCAGCGCATCTCCGGATGTCGACGAACGATGTGCTCCCAGCGGTCCTCCGGGAGTCGGATCGGCACGCCGTTCCTCGAGTGAGCGATCTCCATGCCCCAGCGTCGACATGGCGATCACCAGAAACTCAACCGGGCCGGGAGCCGCCGTGCTGGAGTCGCCCTCGCCCCCCCTGCGCTCGCGGCTGCGACTCCTCTGCACTCCCCTGCGCGCTATGCCTGTTCAGGACCCTGCACGTCAATTCCCACTTTCCCACTTTCGGCGTAGGGTCCCGAAAAGCGATGTGCGTCTGCCGAAAAGGCGAGGGCGTGAATCCAGAGCCGCGGGGCCCGCCTGCCAGACCCCGACGCACATGCGCCTCGAGCGACAGAGGCGCGCGGCGCAGCCGGGCAGCTTGCCGTCGTCGGTAATGACGATGTGATCAAGTGTCATGGGAGCTTCCGCGTACGCAGGATGCGGTCATCCGATCACAGACATACGGCAGGTATCGGACAACGGAGAGGCAAGACCACAATGAGTACCGTCGTGCAGAACGGCGCAGACGATCGACTTGTTCTTGATATCATAGAGCGATATCATTGGATCTGAATTCGGGCACGGATCCAGAGTCCGATTTCGACGCGGGGATCGAGCCATGATTGAATACAAGGGGTACACCGGCGTCTTCGAGTTCGACCCATCGATCGACGCGTTTCACGGCCGGGTCGTGGGACTGCGAGACTTGGTGACGTTCCAGGGGCGTTCACTGGACGAGTTGCACAGGGAGCTGGCGGAGTCAGTCGAGGACTACCTCGAGGTCTGCGCCGGGATCGGGAAGAAGCCCGAGCGACCGTACCGGGGCGAATTCCTGGTCCGGACCACTCCCGAGCTCCACCGCGCAGTAGCCATCGAAGCCGAGTCGGCGGGCACGAGCCTCAACGCCTGGGTCGAGGCAGCACTCACCTCCGTGGTGAAGGGTGCCCCCCCACCGCGCCGGGAGGCCCGGAAGAGCGCCAGAAATGCCTCTCGAAGCAAGGAGCGGGCGTCGAGCGGAAGCTGATCCAGGTCTCGACGATCGCGTCTCCGACTTCCGTGCTACGCCCCTGCGCTTCCCTGTGTGAGACCCTGCGCGCTATGCATGTTCAGTACCCTGGTCGTCGACCCCCGCCATCTCCGCAAACCGGCAGAACGCGTTCGCCAGCTGCATCTGGCGCGGTGAACGACAGATCGGGGCGAGGATTGCCGGATTCCCGACCAGTACGGCCAGGCACTTCGCCCTGGAAGTCGCCACGTTCAGCCGGTTCGGGCTGAACAGGAATTCCATCCCGCGTGGCGCTTCCTCTGCTGAAGAAGTCGCCATCGAGTAGATCACGATCGGCGCCTCCTGGCCCTGGAACTTGTCCACCGTCCCGACCCGAGCTCCTTCCGGGAGCGCTTCGATCAGCGCCGAGACCTGCGCGTTGTACGGGGCCACGACGAGGATGTCGTTCAGGGTGAGGGTGCGGGCCAGGCCCCGGCCGTCGGTCCACTGTGCACACGACGCGCCCCCCCGACTGGCCACGTGACCGTTCAGCAGTCCGTCGAACAGGCCAGCCACGACCGCCACCTCTTCGGGCGAGTAGTTCCGGTTCCCGGTGTGCCCCACCGGCACGAACCGCAGGCCGCTGCCGCTGAACGGATCGAGCGCGTCCACCCGTTGATTCTCGAGCCACTCCCGAGCTGTGAGCCGCCCTCGATAGAACAATTCCGATGTGTACGCGCAAATCTCCGGATGCAGGCGCCAGGTATGCGGCAGGAACAGACCCCGATCCGAAGAAAGCGTCGGCTCGCCTCCCAGCAGGTGCTCGAGCGCCGAAACACCCGCACCCGGTGGATGCACACCTTTCTGCGGCTGCTCGAGCTGCCGCGGATCGCCCAGCAGCACGAGACTGGACGCCGCCTGCGACACCGCCAGAACGTTGGCGAGTGACATCTGTCCCGCCTCGTCCACCACGAGCACGTCGAGCACGCCACGCATCTCGGGGCGCGCCCACAGCCACGAGGTCCCGGCGGCGAGTTGCACCCGGCCGCCCAAGAGCGCGTCGTACACCTCCTCGTTCTTGTCCGTCTGGTCGACCTCGCGTCGGTCGCAGTGGTCCTCGTCTTTCCCCTTTTGCAGCGCGGACAGCCGGAAGCCGGCCTCCTCAGAAGCTTCACAAACGGCTTCAAGTAGATTGCTGATCACTTTGTGGCTGTTGGCAGTTACACCGACACGCTTTCCGGCCTGCAGCAGCGCCAGAATCATCCGGCCACCGGAGTACGTCTTCCCGGATCCGGGCGGTCCCTGCACAGGAAGCACGGTCCGGTCGAGCGCCACCGCGAGACGTTTCGCCGCCGCGAGCGGCTCCTCCTCGTCCGTAGTCAGATCGGCCCCGGAAGCCTGCCCGACCCTCGGCGGCTCGCGCTTCAGGATGTCCGCCGCGACCCGCCGGCCCGGATCGACATCGCTCCCAAGCCCGTGCTCAACCACGGACTCCGCCAGGGCGAGAAGACTGTCCCGATGGACCCGGGTCCCGACCAGATCGTGCGGGATCAGCGCCGTGGGGTGCGGCGCCTCCGAGCGCTTGCCGCGCTTGAGATCGATCGTCCCGCGAACGTCGTCGATCGCTTCGACCGTCCCGGCGAACGCGCCGGTCGAGGGGTTGTGCGGTTTGTCTCCGACCCGGAAATCGTGGTCCTGCGGCGAGAACCGATACCGGTGAACGAGAGACTGCTTCACCTGGTCCACCACGCCCTCGTATGTCAGCCCGCCGAGCGTCGAGCGGTCCTCCAGCAATTCCTCGTCGCTGTACTCGAGACGGGCGAAGTACTCCCACCAGAACGACTTCTCCTCGCGGCGGTGCCAGCCCAGCAGCTGGGCCAGTAACCAGCGCGCGTGCTGCTCGGGGGTGCGATCGTCCGGATCCGCGGGGACGCCTTCCGTGAGCGCTGCGACCAGTGCAGCCACCCGTTCGAGGTGCTCCGACAGGTCCTCGCTCGGCTCCTGCTCCCGCGGGCCCGGCCTCGGGACCGGCGCCCCCGCCAGGGTCTCGAGTTCGAGCCGAAGCGCCTCGAGCCAGTCGCGCAGCTTCAGCGTCGAGATGCAGTCGTCCCGGTTGTAGGCCTCGATGCTGTCGAGCAGCGTGCGGTCCTGCTGGCCGTCGGAGCCGAGCTCGAGCCACGCCTCGAAGTCGGCAAGCGCGGCGTTCGCCGTGCGGATATCTTCCTCGCGCCCGAAATCGTAGAACGGCTCTATCTTCTTGATCGAGTAGCTCTCGACGGAAGCGCGCAGGCCCTGTCGCACGACCCGGTACAGGTCCACCAGCACGCCGCCCCGGAGCAGCCGATCGACCTCGTCCTCCCGCGTCGCATGGCGACCGGCGAGCCGCTTGATCGCGGTCTGTTCGTAGGCCGCGTAGTGATAGACATGCAGGTCCGGATACTCGTCGAGCCGCGCGATCACGAAGTCGATGAATTCCTCGAACCGCGCCTTCTCTTCCTCGAGGTCCAGCGCCCAGAACGCCTGGAACTCGCCGTCAGTGTCGGCCACCCCGAGCAGATACTCGAGCCCCTCGTCGAACGCGTAGGGATCTCCCTCGATGTCGAAGAACAGGTCCCCGGGCGACGGCTCCGGAAGCGCCGCGAGCCCCTCGTCCGCGGATACCGGCAGCAGGAGCTCGTACAGATGCTCGCCCTTCTCCCTGCCCTCGAGCTGGATGCGGGCCTGCTCGCGGATCTTCTCGAGCGATGCCGGACTCACGCCGTCGAGCCGAGGCTCCAAGGGCAGCGGCAGCCGGCCGAGTGCGGCTAGCGTCTCGACTTCGCGCTCGACCAGGCTGTCGCGCTGGTGACGGCCGATCCCGGCGACGAGGCACAGATGATCGTCCGCGCGCCGCCGCGCA
>JAENXO010000482.1 GCA_016649455.1 Gemmatimonadota bacterium
ACCCGCCCCGCCTCCGGGGCCGCATCCGACATGCGTCCGACCATTGAGCTAAGCCAACCGCCGGCCGAAGTCCCGCCGGCCGCCACCGTCCGGATCGCTCGCACGAGGAGATCCGGCTCAGCGACTTTCGGAACACAGCCCCGAGCCGAGGAGCGGAGGGCCATCAGGCAGCACTCTCTGAGCCTCGAGACTGCATCGTCGGAGAACTGGGGACCGGCAGGGTCGGCCAGCATCGAGCGGATCACGCACTCGTCGTCCGAGTGGTTCACCATCACAAGAATGCCGATGGAAGGCCAGGCGTCCCGAATCGACTGGATGAATCCGGGCTCCGCCCGCTGAAAGTCCGTGTCCACTACTACGATGTCCGGCTCAAGTCGTTCAATAGCCGGAAGGACCTGCTCTAGCGCCGAGAACTCGCCGATGACATCCAGATCTTCCGCGTCATCCAGCACCTTGCGCACGCCGGTCCTGAGGAATGGCATGGCCAGCGCAATGAGTACCCGGATCGCGGGCTCAGCGGATTCGTCTGTGGCGCCGATCGAGGCGCGTTCGATATCGGATTCGGTCATGTCTGAATTCGTCCAGTTGAGCATCTCGGGTCGGGAGCTGTCAGCGGTCCCCAACTAACCAAAGGGACCATGAATGGGCGCGGTGCGCAAGCGAAATGTCGCCCCGAACCAGCCGACAAACAGGTACGAACGTACCATAGGCGAGTGTACGAAAGAACGATTGTCTGGCGCACCGAACTGTGCAGATTGATCAATGCCGCGCCAGCAATCGGCGCGGCAGTTGATTTCAATATTATCCTTCCGTCCGGCTTCATGCCGGACAAAGCCTCCTTCCGTAGCCTCGGAGGAAGCCCCGCTTCGGCGGGGCTTCCGCATTTTCGGACGCCGTAGTCGAGAGCTGCGCGTCGAGATCCGTGCGCCGTTCCCGCTGTGACGAAAGGACCCGCAACGGGTCCGGGGAGGCGCGCCCCGGAGTTAACGGTCTGAGACACGACCAGGGCTCGCAGTCCGCGGCCTGGTAACCATTTGAAACAACAGATGTTAGGAATTGCGTACCGTCCCGGCGATATAGGACGGAAGTGAATCGATATGGCCGGAAACTTGCCGCTCCTATAGGCTTGGACGACGCGCGGCCCGTGGTCGGTTCGTGCGGTCGAAGACCGGAAAACTGATACCCGGCTCCACGAGGATTTCATGAAGCGCATCGTCGTGACAGGGGCCGCGGGCCAGATCGGTACGGAGATGGTTACGCGGTTGCGGGAGCTGTACGGAACGGAGGCTGTTCTGGCCACGGATATCCGGTCTCCCGGTGCGGAGACCGGGCCTTTCGCGTTCGTGGACGTGACTGACGGCGAGTCGCTCGACGCGGCAATCGCTCGACATCGAGCGGACACCGTATTCCATCTCGCAGCTATCCTGTCGGCGGTGGGAGAGCAGCGTCCCCAGCTCACCTACCAGGTGAACATCGGGGGGCTGTTCAACGTCCTCGAAGTCGCCCGCGCGAGGGAATGCGCCGTGTTCACGCCGAGCTCGATCGCGGCGTTCGGCCCGGGCACTCCGCCCGACCCGGCGCCGCAGGACACCATTCAGCGACCCAACACGATGTACGGGGTCTCGAAGGTCGCCGGCGAACTTCTGTGCGACTACTACTTCAGTCGATTCGGTCTCGACACACGCGGGGTCAGATATCCCGGGCTCGTGTCGCACGTCACGGCCCCCGGCGGCGGCACCACCGACTATGCGGTCGAGATCTACTACGAGGCCGTCCTTCACAACCGCTTCGAGTGCTTCGTGGCAGAGGGCACGCAGCTCGACATGATGTACATGCCCGATGCGATCAGGGCGGCGATCGAGCTGATGGAGGCGCCCGCCGAATTGCTCGTGCACCGGAACGCGTTCAACATCGGGGCGATGCAACTCACCCCCGAGCGGATCGCCGATTCGATTCGCAGACGGATGCCCGACTTCGAGCTCACCTACAATGTCGATCCGGCGCGCCAGGCGATCGCGGAATCCTGGCCACGGCGGGTCGATGATTCGGCCGCCCGGGAGGAATGGGGCTGGTCTCCGGAGTACGATCTCGACGCGATGACCGACGAGATGCTGGACGAACTGGCACGGAAACTCTGAATAATTCTCGGGGCTCTCCCGCTCCGGTGGAGGATAAGGAACGATGAATCGCACAAGTGCTGAAGAGGCGGTATCCGTTATCCGGTCCGGCAACCGGGTGTTCATTCACTCCGTCGCGGCTGCGCCGCAGAGACTGATCCAGGCGATGACGGCCCGCGCTCCCGAGCTGAGGGACGTGGAGATCGTGCATCTCCATACCGAAGGACCGGCCCCCTACGCG
>JAENXO010000108.1 GCA_016649455.1 Gemmatimonadota bacterium
CATACGGCCAGGTCCGCAGGCTGCCGGGTGCTGTACACGGAGGACCTGCAACAGGGCCGCCGGTTCGATGGACTCGAGGTCGTGAACCCGTTCAGCTGATACCGTTCACTCGTGCCTCCGCCCACGCAGTACGCCAAGTCCAATCCCGACAAGGACGACAATCCCCGCGACCGCGAGCCCCACCATCAGCAGCAGGTGATTCATCAGACTCCGGGTCTCTTCAAACGCCTGTTTCGTGAGACCATGTATGTCGCGGAAGATCTGGGCACGCTCCCTGGAAATGTCAGCCATGATCGCGGTTCGTTCGGCGGCCATGATCTCAGCTGCCTGCAGGAGGGCCTCGTTACGCAGTTGACTGATCTCCTCCATGGCAGCGAGCCGTTCCCTCGCAATCTCGCGGAACACGGCCGCTCGCTCCTCCGCGATGAGGCCCGGCGTTACCCGCACGAACTCAGTCGTGGCGGAGACGACTTCCATGTCGTCAATGGCCTGAAGCAGCGAGCCGACCCGGGTCGAGTCCATCATGCCGGCGATCAGAAGCTCCGACTGCCACGACACCTGCTTGGGTGCATAGCTCGCCAGGACAAGGGCCATTTGCTGGGCATCCGCGGCCGTTTCGGTCAACGACCCCAGTGCGCTGAGGCCTACGCCGCTTTCCGCCTCCGCGAACTCAGCCACCGCCTGGACCGCTGATTCCCGGAGATACAGGTTGTTTGTGAGGGGGTGGCCGTCCGCCCATTTGTACACGAACCGCTCCGTCTTGTCGACTGACTCCGCCTGGCCAACCGATTCGACAGTGGCCAGCGCTTCCTCTTCGAGATCCGTGAGAGCGTCCACCGCCAATTGCTGCTGGGAGCCGAACAGGTCGCGTCCGCCCCCGGTCTCGAAATACTGGCGCATCTGAATCAGCAGAGACCAGCCATCCACGAAGCTGATCATCGGGTCCGTGTGATACATCGATACCTGGATCGCCGGGATCGCGTTGGCCTTCCATACCAGAGTGTTGTAGCGGACCCGTTCCTCGTCTGTCAGCCGCGCAATGCTGTCAGCCGTAAGCTCCACGGTGGCCATGAAGTTCCTGGCGAGCGCATGAGATTCCATGCGGGCCCGTTGGGCGCTGACGTCCACGCCGACTTGCTGCATCAGGCCCGTTTGCTGAGGGGCCTTCGTGCTAACACAGCCCGTTGCGGCCAGGAGTCCGATGACGGTCAGGAGTCTTCCTGCACGTCTTGCTCCCGCTGTCCGGGTCGTATCTGTCATCGCTGTCGCGGTGCAATTCAGAGTGAAGGCCACTGCAGCATCCTCGTTCCGTTGTGCTGAACTCCCACAGTCTTTCAGAGTAAGGCGCCTTCTTCACCATCCGTTCGACGCTCCCGCGGCCTACACCCCCGCCGGTCCGACCGGCGGAACGCTCAGGGCACGACGGGCGGCTTCTTGAGGAGCAAGCGGCCTCCCGCGAGCCCCAGGTAAACGATGTATCCGGCGGCCGAAGCCACTCCCGCTACATATGTCATTGCCGCCGCCCGGAGTACCTTCTGAGCGCCCTCCGTCTCCTCCTCGTTCATCAGGTGCAGATTCTCGAGCTGTGCGAGGGCGCGCTTGCTGGCGTTGAATTCCACGGGGAGGGTGAGAAACTGCATCAACAGCGCTCCGACGTAGGCGATCACGCCTGCCAGGACCAGCAATTGGGAATCGAAGTACGTCCCGGCGATCAGCACTGGAATTCCAAACCGACCACCGAAGTTCGCGATCGGCGCCATCGCCGTGCGGAACTTCAGCGGTCCGTAGTTCTGGTGGTCCTGGATCGCGTGTCCGGACTCGTGCGCCGAGATCGCCAGCGCCGCGACGCTCGGGACCGCGTAGATCGGCTGGGACAGCCGGATCACCTTGGTGCGCGGGTCGTAGTGGTCGCTGAGCTTGCCGGTCACCGCCTCCACCCGTACGCGACGCATGTCGTTCGCGTCCAGGATCTGCCGCGCCACACGACCGCCAGGCAGCCCGGCGGAGTTCTCGACCCGGCTCCACTTCGCGTAGGTCCGTTTCAGCGTGGTCTGCACAAGCATGGAGAACAGATAGGCCGCGCCGACGATCAGGTAGAAGGTCATGGGACTTTCCTTGGTTAGCGCCGCCGTCCTCCGCTCCGGCCGCCGGAGGAGCGCTGGGAATTATAGTTCTGCGTCCGGGTCGTTCCGCGACTCCGCGCGCTGCTGTTCTGCTGCATGGTCGACCCGGTGGACGGAAGCGAGACATTCCCCGCCTGCGGCTGCTGCTGCGGGCGGGCCTGCGGCTGTTGAGCAGGCTGCTGCGCCGGACGCTGTACATCGGCTCCACCCTGGCCGGCTCGATCCCTTGCGGCGTCGCGAGTCACGGCGTCGTTCCCCTGCCAGCCATCCCGGGTCTTCTGGTCCCAGTTCCCGTTACTGTTCTCGCGGAGCACGTTGCCGTCGCGATCCGAATAGACGTTGTTCGCTCGGCCCTCCGCCGGCCCGGCCCGGGACTGACCGCGTGCCCGGTCCTGTGGGGCGTTGCGCGCCACGTTCTCCTGGCGGTTGTAGATGTTGTTGCGCTTCGCCGAATTCGATCCTGCCCGGTACCCGGCGCGATAGCCGGCCCGCGCTCCCTGGTGCCATCCACGGTGGTACCCGCGGTGATAGCCACGATATCGTCCGGGCCCCCACCAGCCGCCGCGGTACCAGCTTCCTCTGCCCATGTAGAAAGTGAATGGCCCGGTGCTGTAGCTGAGCCCGAAGCTCCAGCCGTACCACGGATTCCACCGTACGTGGAATCCCCACGTGGCGGGGCGCGGGTAGTAGTAGGTTCGATACCAGCCCGGGTAGTACCAGCCCGTGCCGTACACGATCGTGCTGTTGTACACGTAGCTCCCGGTGTAGCCCGGGTAATAGCCGACATACACGACTTCCGGCGTGGAGTCGTAGATCTGCACGTAGGTCGTGTTGTACATCGGGCTGTCGGCCGGGATGTCGTAGATCTCGACCGGGATCTTGTCGGCGACCGTCCATGGGCCCGTCGCGCTGCTCGCCTCGTACCACACGCCCTCGTGACAGGCGTAATACTCGTTGCCGACCTTGATCACCTGGTCCGCCGTGTTGACCGCGTAGGTCATGCTCGTACCCTCGATCGGCTCGAACTCGGGATCGCCGTCGTACTCGATCGTGATCTTCGTGTCCCGTTTGATCGCCGAGGTCTGCGGGATCTGGTTCTCCATCACCGCTTCTTTCGACTCCACGGTCCCCGGAACCGAGACGCGAACGTGCCCCATCTCGGACTCGAGCGGAATCTGCGAGAACCGGTCGGACAGCTGGTCCGCCGGCACGTTCACCCACGGCCCCTCGTACGAGGCGGATGTGAACCAGCGGCCGGACAGGATCACGAAGTACCGTGCTGACTCGAGGTCCAGCAGCACGTCGCTCTCCGAGTTCGTCACGTACATCAGGTCGGTGCCGCTGATCGGCGTGTACTCCGGCTCGCCGTCGATCACGATCAACTCGGTCGGTTCCGTGGCGACGACGATCGCGGGGGGTGGCCCGGGCTCCTGGTCGTCAGCTTCCTCGTCGTCGACAGGTTGCTCCTCCTCCGGGAGGGGCTCGGGCGCCAACGCCGCCACGTCCGACGGTACGCGGTCAGCCAGCGTCCAGGGGCCGTCGTACTCGGCGGCCGAATACCACTGGTCATCGCCCGCAGCGAGATAGTAGGTGCGCGCGCCCTGGTCGAAGATGATCGTGAACGCCGTGTTCAGGATCCTCATAAAGTCCGAGCCCTCGATCTTCTGCAGGCGGGGCTCGCCGTCTATGGTGACAAGGATTGCGGGTTCCTGCCTGAACAGGATCAGCGGGGGTTCCATGCTCAGGCCCTCCGCGGAGCGGCGACGGGTCTCGGCAAGCTCGAGGCTCGCGAGCAGCCGGTCCATCGAGATGTCCAGATCCCAGCGTGGGATCTCGTTCTCCAGCAGTCGCGCCAAAGAGTCCTGTTGCTCCTCGGTGGAGCCCGGGAACGCGATTCGCTCCACGGCGATATTATCGATTATCGCCGTCCGGTTATCCCGGTCCGTGACCAGTCTGGCATTCATCCAGACCACGCCGAACTCGGGTTCGTCCTCACCGTCCGGAGTAATCGACAGGGCGGCACGTGCCGCCAGCTGATTGCCCGCAAGCGTGTCGGGCTGCGGCTGGTACAGGACGACCGTCGCACGGTCCGTGGGAATTTCCCGCGGCCAGAAGTCCTCCGGTTCCTCCTGGAGCTGTCGCGCGGCGAAAGCCGTTCCGGCGGCGAGAAGGACGAGGCCGGCGGCGAGCATGGCGTCACGGAGCTGTCGGTCGGGCCTGAGAGCGGCACGGATGTTCATTGGTGGAAGGTCTCCCGGGTACGACATCGTTGGCCGATCATCTCGGCGTTGATGGATTCGACAACATATGCGAAGCGGGCGCCCCGTGGGACGCCCGCTTCGAAAACCTGCCTGATCCCGCAGTTCAGCCGTCAACCGCTCGGAGGCGCCAGCTTCTCCATCACCTGGTCCAGGCTGAAGCTCGCCGCCTTCTGGCGCGGCGGATACTCCTGGAACGTCGCCAGGAAACTCCCGACGTAGGACTGCGCCGGAACCATGAAGTAGACGTGGTCCAGCAACCAGTCGTAGTAGGTGTTGGAAGTCAGTTGGGCCCGCTCGTACGGATCCCGCCTCAGGTTGAACATCAAAGGCACCCGAAGAGGCGTGAAGGGGTTCGCCCAGGCCTCAAAGGTGGCCTCTATGCGCTGCTCCATGAAAATCAGCTTCCAGTCGTCGTAGCGCAGGGCTGTGAGGTCGCCGTCGTCCGAGAAGTAGAAGATCTCGTCGCGAGGGCTGACGTCCGTCTGTCCGGTGAGGAGCGGCAGGATGTCGTAGCCGTCCAGGTGCACCTTGTATGACCGGCTGAGCGCTTCGGACTGCCAGCCGTCCAACAGGTCTTCCTTGATGTCCGCGTTTCCGGCGACGGCCGCGAAAGTGGGTAACCAGTCCATGTGGTGCACGATCTCGTTCGTTACGGAGCCGGCGGGGATCTGGCCCGGCCAGCGGACCATGGCCGGCACGCGCCAGCCGCCCTCCCAGTTCGTGTTCTTCTCGCCCCTGAACGGCGTCATTCCCGCATCGGGCCAGGTGTTCATGTGCGGGCCATTGTCGGTGCTGTAGAACACGATCGTGTTGTCGGCAATGCCCAGCTCGTCCAGTAGATCGAGGAACTTGCCGATGTGCATGTCATGCTCGACCATGCCATCGGAGTACTCGTCCTGCCCAGAAATTCCGCGAAGTTCCGGCTTGACGTGGGTCCGGAAGTGCATGCGCGTCCCGCTCCACCACACGAAGAACGGCTCCCCGCGCTCATGCGTCTCACGGATGAAGCGAACGGCGGCGTCGGACGTCTCGTCGTCCACCGTCTCCATGCGCTTCTTCGTCAGGGGCCCCGTGTCCTCGACTCGCTGGGTGCCGTCTGCGTTGGCCCAGCTGTGAATCACGCCGCGCGGGCCGTACCGCTCCAGGAACGTTCTGCCGTCGGACGTGATCATGTCGCCGGGATAGTCCTCGAGCTCCGGCTCTTCCTCGGCGTTGAGGTGGTACAAATTGCCGAGGAACTCGTCGAACCCGTTGTTCGTCGGGAGCATCTCGTCCTTGTCACCGAGGTGGTTCTTCCCGAACTGTCCCGTCGCGTACCCCTGCTCCTTCAGGACGACCGCGATCGTGGGGTCTTCCACCCGCATTCCGATATCGGAACCCGGAAGACCGACCTTCGACAGGCCCGTCCGGAACACGCTCTGGCCCATGATGAACGACGAGCGTCCTGCCGTGCAGCTCTGTTCGGCGTAGTAGTCCGTAAAGATCATGCCTTCGTTGGCGATGCGGTCGATGTTCGGGGTCCGGTACCCCATCATGCCCATGGTGTAGGCGCTGATGTTGGACTGGCCGATGTCGTCACCCCACACGACGAGAATGTTCGGACGATCCTGGGCAACGGCAGTTGCCGTGAAGCCAAAGATCATTGCGATGGCCGTGGCCGTCACGAGCCAATGGTGCTGCTTCATGGTGGAGGTCCTCCGTTTGAAGCGCGGTAACTGCGAGACAGGACAATCAAGCAAAATGATTCTTGGCGTGCTAACCGACAAGTAGACCATAGTCGTACGTCGACATGAGAAACGCCCGCCCGCACGATCACACCTGCTTTAGCTTCCACTTCCCGCGTCGGAACAGCACCAGTCCGATCAGCGCTGAGAGCGAGTAAGACACGGCGATCGCCCAGTACACGCCCTCGTGTCCGATTCCGACCACGTGTGCGAGGAACCAGGCCAGCGGGATCTGCACCAGCCAGAACGCGATCAGATTCACCCAGGTTGGTGTCCACGTGTCGCCGGCTCCGTTGAACGCCTGGAGAATGACCATGCCCCAGGCGTACAGCACATATCCGTAGCTGATGATCCGCAGCGCGGTCTCGCCGACCCGTGCCGTCTCCGGATCCGCCGTGAAGATTCGGACGATCGGTCCCGCGAAGGCGACGAACAGGACGGTGATCACGGCCATGAACGCCATGTTCCACAAGCCCGTGACCCACACGGCGCGCTCGGCCCGGTCGGGCTGTTCCGCCCCGAGGTTCTGGCCGACCAGCGTCGCGGCGGCGTTCGCCAGTCCCCACGAGGGCAGGATGATGAAGATCACGACCCGGATCGCGATCACGTAACCTGCGAGAACCGTGCTTCCGAACGTGGCGAGGATCCGGATCAGACCGATGTAGCTCGCAGTCGCCACCAGCATCTGCAGGATGCCACCCGCCGATACCCGGAGCAGCCGAAGGATGACGTCGAGCTCGAATCGGACGTCGGCCCGTGTCACTCGCAGCCGGGCTCCACGGCTGAGACCGTGGAACTGGTACAGCACGCCGATGCTTCGCCCGATCACGGTCGCCACTGCCGCACCCGGGAGGCCCATCTCGGGAAACGGACCGATCCCGAAAATGAACAGCGGGTCGAGCACGATGTTGATGCTATTCGCGATCCAGATCGAGCGCATCGCCATCGCCGCGTCGCCCGCGCCCCGATAGATCGCGTTGTTCACGAACAGGAACAGGATCACCGGCATCGAGCCGTACAGGATGCGCGTGTAGGTGGCACCCCCGGCGACCGTCGCCTGGTCCGCTCCCATCAGCCGCAGCACATCCGGCGCCCAGATCGCGCCCGCCACTCCGAACAGGATCGACACCGCGAGCCCGACCCAGATCGCCTGCACGGCCGTTCGGGCCGCGGCACGCTCATCGTGCTCGCCGATCCGCCGCGCGACCATCGCGGTGACCGACATTCCGAGCCCGATCGCGATCGCATACATGATCTCGAGCACGGTCTCGGTGATCCCGACCGCGGCGAGCGCTTCGGCTCCCAGCCGGGCCACGAAGAAAGCGTCCACCACCGCGAACAGGGACTCGCCCGCCATCTCCAGCATCATCGGGATGGCAAGGAGCAGAACTGCCCGGTTCAGGCTGCCGGTGGTGAAGTCCTGCTCTGTGCCGTGGAGCGCTTCGCGAATCGCCGCGAAGCCCGTGGCGCGTGGCTCAGTCGAAGCTGACACGGGGAAGGACTCGGAACAGGCCGATCGCAGCTGCCGCCGCGACACCGAGGGCGATCGTCGCCGCCAGGGCCCTGCCGTACAGCAGGTATCCGGTGCCGAATAACGTGGCGTACACCGTGAGGCAGCCCAGCACCCAGCCGAGCATTGCCGCACCGACGTCACTTTTGGGAGCGCCGGACGCATCGGCAGCCGCCGCTTCCGTGTCCACGACCTTGCTCCAGCCCCGACCCATCGGGCGGATCCGGTCGTAGAACTCCTGCAGCGTCGCCCGATCGGCAGCGGGAGTGAGCATCGTCACGGTCAGCCAGGCGACGGTCGTGACCGCGACCCCGATCAGCAGCTGCGCCGAGGGGTGGATCGGTGCGAAACCGGC
>JAENXO010000489.1 GCA_016649455.1 Gemmatimonadota bacterium
CTCGCGTTCCACCGCTGGGTGTGGACGTTGAATCGGAACGGCGACTCGGAGCTCACGCAGAATCACCCCGACTGGTTCATGGTGAGCCGCGAGGGCAAGTCGAGTCTCGAGCACCCACCCTACGTGCCCTACTACAAATGGCTCTGCCCGACCCGCGAAGGCGCCCGCGCGCATGTTCAGAGGGCCGTCGAAGCAGTGGCGGACGATCCCGCCGTGGACGGGATCCACCTCGACTACGTCCGGTTTCCCGACGTGATCCTGCCGCGCGGGCTGTGGGAGAAGTACGGACTGGTGCAGGACCGCGAGCTGCCGGAGTACGACTTCTGCTACTGCGTGGCATGTCGCGATGTGTTCCGCGAGCAGACCGGTCTCGACGCTTCGGTCCTCCCGGATCCTCCCGCCAATGAAGCCTGGCGCCGCTTCCGCTGGGACCGCGTGACACGCCTGGTGGAAGAGCTCACGGACTCGGTACACGCGGCAGGGAAGCCAATCTCGGCGGCCGTGTTCGCCACGCCGGCGCTCTCGCGACAGATGGTGAGGCAGGCGTGGGACGAGTGGCCGCTGGATGCCTGGTTTCCGATGGCCTACCACCAGATGTACGGCGAGCCGGTGTCATGGATCGGCGAGGCGGTCCGGCAGGGTCGCGAGGCCGTCGGCCCGGCTCAGAAGCTGTTTCCGGGGCTCTATCTGCCGCACCTGACGCCGGCGGAGTTCGAAGTCGCGATCAACGCGGCACGAGAGGGTGGAGCGTCCGGCGTGTCGCTGTTCGAATCGGACAGACTGAGTGACGAACACCTCTCCGTGCTGGCGGCTGCGGTCGGTGGCGTGGCTGCACCCGCAGTCGTCGGATCATGACGCACCGGCTCTCAGGGGAATTGAGCCAGGAGGAGCGATCCCCGCTGTCGCCCCGCAACGTGGCGATCGGGATCGGACTGTTCCTCGTGTTCACGGCCGCCGGCCTCGCGGCAGTGGCCTGGTGGGCCAGTCGCTCCGATGCGGAAGTCATCTCGGAGCTGACCCACGCGTCGAAGAATTTCCTCTTCGTCGCGTTGCTGCTCACGGTGGTCGAAGCGATCGCGGGCGGATTCCGGATCTGGGTGCTGGCCCGCGAGACGCTGCCGGGCTTCCGCATCCGGGACGGCCTCCGGACACACCTCTACCTGCTGTTCGCCGCCGGAGTCACCCCGATGCAGCTGGGGGGCGGGCCCGCGCAGTACATCGTGCTGCGGAGCCGCGGACTCAAGCCGCACGACGCCCTGGCAGTCCTGTCGATCAGCTGGGTGGGAGGAATGGTCGCCCTGGCGCTGCTCGGCGGAGGCGGCATGGCCTACCTCGCTGCCGCCGGCCGCATCGATGTCGGAGCGATCGTCGGAACTCTCCTGTTCACCGTCGGCTTCCTCGTGGGGATCGGGCTCGCGATCACCGTGTTCCCGTCCACCGTGACCCGCCTCCTGTACGGTGTGAAAGGGATGCGGCGAGGCAGGGTTGGGCACCGGATTCTGCGAGCCGCCGCCCATTATCGCCGGACGATCCGCCTGTTCGCGCAATCGAAGCGAACGGCCTGGGCGATCAACACCGGGATCAACATCCTGATGGTGCTGCTGCGCGGCGCTACGGGGCTCGCGGTGGCTGCGTCGCTCGGGATCCTGTTCCCGCCGCTCGAGGGTATGGCCCGCCAGATGATCCAGTTCGCGGTGATCAGCGTGGCGCCCAGCCCGGCGGGCAGCGGGGTCGCGGAGCTTACCACCGTAGGGCTGATGTCTTCGCTCGTACCGGCGAGCTGGATGCTCGCCTACACGGTGCTGTGGCGGGTGTTCACGTCGTACATCGGCGTGTTCGCCGGAGCGTTCACCGTTGTGCGCGACCTGGTCGCGAGTGGACGCCCCGGCGGCTGACTCCTCCTCCTACCGTCCGTCGTTCGGCAGTCCCAGGAATCGGAACATCGACGGCGCGGCGTCCGGAACGTGCTCCGGCGGAATCGCCGGCTCGGCCGAATTGCGCAGCGCGGCGACATCGGGCGTCATGATCTCCACACCGGCCTCGTTGAATCGATCGAGTACGTTCTGTCGCAGGGCCGATCGCGTCCGCACCATGCCTTTCGGCTGATTCGTGAAAGCCACCAGGATGTACTCGACCGCGAAGTCGTCGAGGCTGTTCTGCAGCACGTACGGCGCCGGTTCCGGCAGAATGTCCTCGGTTTGGGCAGCCGCCGTCTTCATCAGCTCGTGCACCTGCCGCCAATCCACATCGTAGCCGATTCCCGCACTCACCTGCAGTCCAAGGCCCTCTCCTCTCGCCGGAGCAGTCGAGAAGTTCACGAC
>JAENXO010000024.1 GCA_016649455.1 Gemmatimonadota bacterium
CCAGGCGAACACCGAGGTGCGCGACACCACGTTCAGCCCCTCGAGCCGGGCGAGGGCGTTGATGATCTCCTCGCTCAGCCCGTCGCTGAGGTATTCGTTCTCTGCGCTGTCACTCAGATTGGCGAACGGGAGCACGGCGACCGACTGCTCTCCGAGTGCCGGCTCGGGGCGTCCTTCCGGACCGCCCGCCGAGCCCAGTTCGTGGCTCGGACCGGCCGGGTCCCCCTCCTCCGTACCGAGTCGCCAGGCCGCGAGAACGACGAACGGAAGCGCGAACAGCAGGGCTGCGATGCGCACATCGGTGATCCGGGTGGAAAGGCCGAACCGCCCGACCGCCCAGTCCGAGAACTCGATGAGCGCCCAGCCCGCGGCCAGGTAAATCCCGACCACCTGCGGGACGCGGCGGCGCAGCAGCTCGTCGACGCTCACCGAATTCCGGCCTCTCTACCCGGTCGTCCCTGCACCTCGGCTCTTGCCGGACTCAGCGGCCAGACGCCGAGGCGCCGGCGTTCAACTCCTGCAGGATTCGATCGGCCCCGTACACCTTCTCGAGGGCCTCGCGAATCGCGCGCACGTCCACCATCACGTTCCGGCCGCGCGCCGGCAGGTAGATGAAATCTCGGGACAGACCGTCGATGTTGCGGTCGAAGTTCAGTCCGACGAGCTCGAGCTGCGGCGTCACGGCCGGCGAGCCCGAGTTGCCTCCGTACGTATCGGAGGTCGAGACGAAGTTGAGTGGCGTCGCGAGGTCGAGACCGGTGGGCGGCGTCCGCCAGCGCAACGGCAGCTCCCACTCGGCTCCCAGCCCCTCACCCCGTCCATGCGCCACGTAACGGTCGTACAGGCCGTAGAACGTCGTATACGGAGGAGCGATCGTGCCGTTGTACTCGTAGCTCTTCACCACGCCGTCCGTGATCCGCGGCGAGAACGTGCCGTCGGGCGGCACCTCGCGCCCGTACACGGCGAACCTGACCCGGCCCAGATCGGACTCGAGCGCCGACTCCTCGGGGCCGAGGCGATTCCACACCTCGAGATACTCCCGGTACGCCGGCCGAAGCTCCTGTGCCATCACGATCGCCGGATCGCTCTTATCGAGCGTCCCGTTTTCCATCGCCTGACTGGTGCTCGCCGCCGTGGCGAACACAGACTCTGACAGCAGATAGTCGGCCGCCTGCTCCGGCGTCCGTCCGCCGAGAGTCGCCCTGACGATCGGGTTATCTGCCCCAAGAGTCCGCTGGAAGTCCTCGAACCGCGCCGTGAGAAGCATCCGCTCCAGAGCCGGATCCGTATCGCTGATCCGCGAAATTTCCGTGGCCAGCAATGCGATCGAGTCCGCCGGCTGCCCCTGCTCTACGGCCTCGAGCCACCCGAGGCCGAGGCGGGCGCGGCGCTGGAAGGCCGACGAGAAGCCCCGGTTGTTCAACTGCATGAACGCGGTATGCTGCGGGGCGTAGTCCCTGCGCTCCACCTGGATCTCGGCCAGGCGGTCGAATACGTCCCCGTAATCCGCCGACAGCTCCGGATCGGCTGCGATCGCTTCACGCAGACGCCGCTCGGCATCAGCCTTGCGGGCCATGATCACCGGATCGTTGAGCGCCTCCAGTCGCCCGCCTGAGGCCTTGAGCGAATTGGACAGTCCGAACATCCGGTTTCGCAGCTGCCCTGCCAGGTCCGGCGGGGCGCTCGCCCGGAGTTCTCCGAGTATCGCGTGCCGGCTGTCGAGCCAGCCCACCAGCGCCGGTACCGACACGTCCCGCTGGTACTCGAGCTGCGCGATGCTCTTGAGCCGGTTCGTCGAGCCCGGGTTTCCGATCACGAACACGGCGTCGCCCTCTTCGACTCCGTCGAGGCTCCAGCCGAGCCAGTGCGTGGGCTGGTAGGGTTTGCCGTCCTTGCCGTACACCCTGAGAAACGCGAAGTCGAGTGCGTAGCGCGGATAGGTGAAGTTGTCGGGATCTCCCCCGAAGAAGCCCATCTGCAGCTCGGCCGCGACCACCATCCGCACGTCGGTGAACCGGTTGAACACGTAGGCCGAATAGCGGCCGCCGTTGTACAGCGGAATCATCTGGACCCACACCGAATCGCCCGTGATCCGGGTCCCGTACTTCCGGAGCAGCGCCTGCTCCAGTTCGTCCAGGACCTCGCCCCGAACGCGTTCCTTCTCCTCCTCGGAGCCGGCAGCGTCGGTCGCGGCGAACACCTGGTCGCTCACGTCCTCGACGGCCAGCAGCTGATCGGCATAGTAGCCCGGAATCTGTCGCTCATCCTCGAGGGTCGTGGCGACGAAGCCGCTGTCGAGCAACGTCTCGCCCTCCTGCGTGATCCGGCTCACGACTCCGCGTACGCAGTGATGGTTGGTCGCGACGAGTCCGTTCGGTGACACGAACGAGGCCGAGCATCCGGGGATCCGCAGCACCGACAAGCGCGCCCGCTGGAACCACTCTTCGTCCGCCTGGAAACCGTACGTCTGCGTGAAGTAATCGGACGGTGGATACTCGAACGTCCACATCTTCCCGTAGTCGAACTGACCCGCTCGGACCGTATCCAGGTCCACTCCGCCGACCTGGGCCCGTCCCTGGGCGGGCAGGACCAGCGCCAGCATCGCCATCGTCACGAAGACCGCGAGCGGCCGCGGTGCCGTTCGTGTGGTCTGCCACAATTCTCGTCGCATGAAACGCCTCCGTATGGGTCCGTACGTAGATTCTCACGACTTTCCGGCCCGGATCCGGCACTCTGGCGGCCGGCTATCCCCTGTCAAGATGCGGCAGGACCACGGCACCGCAATGGCGCGGGGATCGCTGGATGAAGAAACCCCCCGGAGAGCCGAAGGCGAGTGCCCGGACAGGCGCGCCTTCGTTCCCCCGGGGGGAACGAATGTAGTCAGAAGGCTCCGTAGCTGGCGCTGAGCGAGAAACTGGAGTTCGTCCGGCTCATCGCCGGCAGGTCGTCATACTGCGAATCGCGTGTCTGCATCTCCCACCCTGCCGACAGCGCCCAGCCACGAGTGATCGGCAGCGTCCCGCGGACCCGGATCTCCTGCACCAGGTGAGACCCATCCGCGCCACTGAAGGTGCGGACCCAGGAGGTCCCGTAGGACATTTTCAGGACTTCGCGGCCCGATCGTTTCACCGATCCCGCCAGGTGCGCGCCGACGCCTGAACCGTAGTCGTAGTCCCGGTCGATCTCACCTGAGGGCTCTGAGCAAATCCCTCTTCGCGCCAACTCGCCGTTGGCGTGCTCGGAGCTGACACCCGCGAGCGGAATCGCCCGTGCATCCATGCGCGCGCCGAGTTCCCATTTCCCCGATCGAGTCACGTACCGATAGCGATAGCTGGCGTTGAAGCTCTGCGTACCGAAGGAATATGCCGGGTTCTGAGAGAACTCGAACTCCTGGTCGAGGTACGTCGCGCTCTGGCCCTGGCCGATTCTGTCTCGCGGCCCGCTGAACAGCACTCCCCGTACACGAAGCTCGTCGACCCCGACTCCGCTCGTACCGCCGCCGAACTGGAAGTCGAGCTCGAATGCGTCGAAGAACGACTGCTTCCGTGAGGCGAAGCGGTCTCCATACTCGATTTCGAGCCTGAAGAGCCCGCGTGCTCCTGCTGACGTGGCCGGCCGATTCTCCCCCTGCGTCTCGAGACCGGGGCTCGTGGAGGCGCCGATCAGGACGCGGTTCGCGATCGAAGGGCGCAGGAACTCGTCCGGAGTCGTTCCGCCGAGGACGCCGCGATTGATGCTGCCACCCGGATCGAGCAGACCGGCGAGGAGCCCCTGGCCAATCCCGACGAGGCCGCCGGACCTGTTCTGGCGAATCCCCGCCGACAGCCGGCCGAGGCTCTCGCCCAGCGTGATCCCGCCCATGATGGTCATGTAGAGGTCATTGGCAGAAGGATTGACCGTCTCCCACAACCATTCCCACTGCGCGCTTCCCACGAGGGTGAACGCTGCCGAGGCGAGAGGGCTGAATCCCTCTGCCCGCGCCGCGCCGTAGAACATTACGCCATTGTAAGGGTGCATCAGCTGGTTCGTGCCGAAGGTGTTGGTGTCCCATTCGGGAACCCTCCCGAGATTCGTGGCGAAGGTCTTCGGGCTGATCTGGAACACTTCTTTGCGCTGCACCAGGTAGTCGAAACCCCACACGAGGCCGTTCATCGCCGTCACCTGGCCCAGCGCCATCCACACCGATTTTCTTCCCTCGTAGTGATATTCCAGGGTGTCATCGGGCAGCGGCCGGACCTGGGCCGAACCGGGGGAAGCGACACCGAGCAGCAGGGTCGCGCCGAGAAGTGCGGTGATCGTCGTCCGGGCTCGCATCGTTTCCTCCCTCGTTCCGTTCGGCGGTTCATCCGCCGTCTGGACCGAGAGTGGTGCGGCCCGATCAGGGCTGAGTCAGTTGATTTTCTGCGGCAATCAAGCGCTGGGGAGGTAGCGTCAAGAATTCCGTGCGCCGGGTCAAGCAGGTATTGGAAGGACGGAACCCGGCCGCCAGTCGACTGGCCTCACCCGTACCGGTTGCGACGACGAGGAACACGGAGCCGGTTCCCGAATCCCCGGCATCCCGGTAGACTGTGGCGCATGTCTACTCCAGCCGGGAATTCCGGCGCCGTTCGGATCGAGCTGCTTCCCGAGCATCCGATGTTCGGCCAGGCATCCTCCGCGGCCGATGCGGGCCTGGACCCGGCGCGGGCCGGTGACGCCGGAATCGACCTCATTGCGTGTGAAGATGTCGACCTGCCGCCCGGTGGAAGGGTCGCCGTGCCGGCTGGAATCAGGATCGCCCTGCCGCAAGGCGTGGAAGGCCAGGTCCGTCCGCGCTCGGGGCAGGCACTCCGAAAGGGACTCGGCTGCCTGAACTCTCCCGGTACGATCGATCCAGGCTATCGGGGACCCGTCAAGGTCATCCTGTACAACGCGGAGCCCCCCGTAACGACCGCAGAACTCGCGGGCCCGTCCGGCGAGCTTGCCGAGCGGCTCGCTGGTGGTATCGAGGAGCGCACGATCCACATCCGGCGTGGCGACCGGATCGCCCAGCTGGTCTTTGCGAGATTCGAGCGGCCGGTGATCGAGCTCGTCGTTCACCTGCCCGAGGACACCGAACGTGGCGCGGGGGGCTTCGGCTCGACCGGCGTCGGCGGCGAAAGGTAGCGGATGGACCCCCAGCCCCTGTTCAACGACCTGTTCGGCGTCATGGCCGTGATCTGCATGGTCCCGGTCTTCTTCCTGTGGCTCGAGCGAAAGACGAAGTGGAAGATCTTCGACTTCCTGCCGGCGATCATCTGGATCTTCCTCACCCCGATCTTCCTGTCGAACCTGAACATCATCCCGCGCCAGAGCGCGATTTACACCACCTTCAAGTCCTTCGCGGTGCCGCTGTTCATCGTGCTGATGCTGCTCGACATCAACATCCGCCAATCGATGAAAGTCGCGTGGCGGGGAGCGATCGTTCTGACCATCGGCGCCGTGGGGATCGTGGTCGGGTGCGTGGGAGCGTACGTCGCGTTCTCGGCGGGACTTCCGGATGACGCATGGTCCGGGTTCGGCGCCCTCGCGGGCAGCTGGATCGGAGGCACGGGCAACCTCGCGGCGGTGGCCGAGAGCCTCGATACGCCGAGCGAGCTGGTCGGAATTGTCGTGATCGTGGACAACCTGGTCTATCTCGTCTACTTCCCGCTGATTCTGACCTGCAAGCGCTGGGCGAAGCCGTTCAACCGGTTCACGGGAGTATCGGACCGCGAGATCGAGCACTTCATCCAGGCGACCAGCGAGGTCGAGAAAAAGACGCACGAAGTCCACTTCAGCGACGTCCTGACACTTGTCGCCTGGGGCTTCGTGGCGATGGTTGCCGCGCGCTGGATCGCCGGGATGGTACCCGAGTTCCCTCCCGTCCTGACCATGAGCACCTGGACGATCCTGCTCGTCACGACGATCGGGGTCCTCATGTCGGCTACGCCGCTGAAGGACGTCCCGGGCACGGAACCGCTGGCGATGAGCTTCGTGTACCTGTACATGACGATGATTGGCGCGTCGGCCGACCTGCGGCAGCTCGGAGATGCGCACTGGTTCCTGGTCGCCGGCTTCATGGCGATCGGCATTCACCTGGTATTCGTGGTGTTCGGCGCGAAGCTCCTGCGGCTGGACGTGAGCATGGCGGCGGTTGCGAGCGTCGCGTGCGTGGGAGGTGCCGCCTCGGCGCCTGTCGCCGCCGGGTATCACCGGGAAGAGCTCGTGCCCGTGTCGATCATGCTGGCCCTGATCGGCTACGCACTCGGCAACTACCTGGGAGTGGCGACCGCGTACCTGTGCAACCTGGTTACCTGATCGTCCGAATTCCCGACACTGAATGGTGGTGGCGGGTCCCTGCCGCAGCCGTTCCAACCTCCACGCGGGGACGCCTGTCTCATGGGCTGCCCGCGCCCGGTAATCTCCAGCTGTCGGAGGTCACGTGAAGATCCGTTCGGTCGTTCTGCTCACCGCCAGTCTGCTTGCCGTGTGCGAAGTGTCTGTCGTTGCCGCCCAGGAGGCCGATTCGGCCGACGACGGCCAACTCGCCGACGCGGACCGGGCCTGGATCGCGTCACGTGTCTACCGTGGCGTCGAACTCAATTTCGGGCATTGGGACGACGTGCCCGGGTACGACCTTCCCGTGGAATACCGGGAGTACCTGGACCGGGCGATGGGTGCAGCCGACCGGAAGGGATTTTCGCTCGCTACCCAGGAATTTGTCGCGAGCCTCGGAAACAGCCATACGTATTTCTCGGACCGTGCGCTGTACGAACACGCAGGGCCGTCACACGGATACACCGTTCGGTATCTGGAAGGCGATTGGGTCGTAATCCGCAGCAGGCGCCCGGAGCTGTCCGCCGGTGACGTGATCGTCAGTGTAGACGAGGAACCGATCGACGTCTTCTTCGACCGCAATCGACGCTACCTCAACACCTCGACGGAGCGATACGCGCGCCGTCGGCTGTTCTTCTGGAACCAGAGGCATCTGTGGCCAGAGGCCTATACGCTAGGTCTCGCCGACGGCCGGTCCGTCCCGATCGACGGGCCTGCACCGCAGTCGTCGCCCCTCCGACCGGTCGTAGACGGCCGATGGCTCGAGCCCGACCGGGTCGCTTACATCCGGGTCGGATCGTGGAACGACCAGGAGTACCAGGAACGAGCGATGGAGCTGCTCGAGGAGTTCCGCTCGGCCGAGGCCCTCATCGTCGACGTCAGGGGCAACGGCGGAGGATCCACGCCGGTGCCCTTCATTTCAGGCTTGATGGACCGCCCCTGGCGCTGGTACGCAGAGGCCACGCCGATGCGACTGGCAGTGTTCGCCAACATGGCCGAACAAGGACGTGACGGGTACTCCGATTTTCGCCGTCCGATGATGTCCTGGCCCGCGAGCGTCGAGGAGCCTGACTCCCTGTTCACGGGCCGTCTGGCGATTCTGGTGGACGCCGGCTGTCATTCGGCATGCGAAGACTTCACCATGCCGTTCAAGGACAATGGCCGGGCTGTTCTCGTCGGTGAGGCAACCGCTGGAAGCTCGGGACAGCCGTATTACGAGGACCTCGGAGATGGAATGCGTCTCGCAGTAGGCACCAAGCGCGAGTTCTTCCCCGATGGATCGCGGTTCGAAGGGGTCGGGATTGCTCCGGACCTGGTCGTGCTGCCGACGGCGGCCGAAATCAGGGGCGGAAGAGACCCCGAGCTCAAGCGCGCGCTGGAAGCGCTTCAGGCTTCGGACTGACTTCCAGTGCCCGAATCGGTCTCGAGGATTCGTTTCAGAAGTCGGGCATGCACGCCCGGGATCTCGTGGCGCACCCGACCTGTTCGGACGAAGCCGCGACCGACCGGGAGACCTGACAGCCGGAGGGCCACGTAGCCGTCGGATATCCCTTCGACCTGGACCGGCTCCCGGCGGAGCAGGTCCAGCCACCGTTCGGCCGGCAGTTCCACGCCGCGGCCCGCGAGCGATCCCCCGAGCCAGCGGAGCAGGTCGTTGGTCGGACGAGGCAGGTCCCCGGTATCGAATCCGAACCCGCGCAGCCCGACCGACACGGACTTCCAGCCCCGGTGTCCGGCCCAGGCTTCGAACGGCCACTCCCCGCATCCGTGCACCCAGGCATGATCGCCCCGCAGCAGCCAGTCGATCCCTTCCAGTGCCCGGGAGTCGACCTGCCACACGTCGCCCAGCGCCGCGCGAATGGCGTCGATTCTTCTTGTGTCCCGCGCGGACTCACCTCCGACAGACTCATCATCGGAGACCGTCCGGGGAACCCGGGACCATCCGGAATCCGGGTCGGCCTCGCGGACGCCGACCGTGGAGTCCGTCCGGCGCAGCTTCGCCAGAAACAGGCCGCCCGAGTCGATGTGGTGGGGGTAGATTCGCACGGCGTTCTCGAGTCGTGGATCGAACCGGAGGTCGCCGAACGAGGTGAGACCGGCGGCTGACGGGACGTCGAGCGCGACGGACTCGATCTCCACCGGGGCATCCTGCAGTACGGCGTCCACCACGGCCTCGTTCTCTTCCGGCGCGAAGGTGCAGGTCGAGTACAGCACCGTGCCCCCTGGCCGGGTCAGGTCGATCGCCCGGCGAAGCAGCTCCTCCTGCAGCCCGACGATGTACTCGCGGTACGCCTCGGGCCTCGAACGGATTCTTCCCTTCCCCTTTCGTACCGTGCCTTCGGCCGAACAGGGGGCGTCAACCAGCACCCGATCGAACAACGCGCCGCCGGGAAAGAACCGCCCGTCCGCCGCCACGGTCAGCACGTTGACGTGCGCCGTGCGGTACACGTTCCCGGCCAGGGCCCGTATCCGCCCCTCGTGGGGCTCCACCGCGACTAGCGGTCCCCGGTCGTCCATCAGGTCGGCCAGGTGAGTGGTCTTGCCTCCCGGGGCAGCGCACAGGTCGAGCACCCGCTCACCGGGCCTCGGTGCGAGGATCGGAGCGGCCAGTCCCGTCGAGGCTAGCTGCACGTAGAACAGGCCCAGCCAGTGCTCGAGCGTGTGAGCGATCGAGCGCGGCTCGGAATCCACCCGGAAGAAGTCCGGCTGTCCATCGAGGGAAGCGAGGCGGTATCCCTGCCGCTCGAGCCGGGACAGCAGGCCGTCGGGCTCGATCCGACCCGTTCGAACCCGGATCGTCGTCGGCTCGGGCCGGGAGGCGGCCTCCATGAACCGATTCCAGTCCGGGATGATCCCCCGGTATCGTTCGAATGGCATGTCGGGCAAGAGGCCCGGAGCCGCGCCGTACCGCAACCCGGCTTGCGGAGTCGGGCCACAATCCGGATCGTGCCGGTCATGGATGACCACGACCCGCTGACCCCGCGCTCGCCCGCCGAGGCATACCCCCTGCTCAAGGGGGCCGTGGGTCCGATTCTGGACCGGAACGAAGAGGCGCGCGCGGCTTTTGACGCGATGTGCGAGCGCGGCCTGTCCGAGGAGGAAGCGCGGGAGGAGATCGCCCGGGTACTGCTCGCCGTGATGTTCCACATCGGAGCCGGCTCCGATCGGCTCACGGCGGCAGGCGGCGGGGGCGGGCTGCGAAGCGAGGCATACCGCCGACTGGGCGAAGGAGAGACGGCGCGCCAGATCTTCGAGGGCTGACTTCCCACCTGCATCGACTCTGTATACTCTGGGCCAGCGTTTCCGAGCCCATTCTCCGACGAAAGCGACATGATGAGGTTTCCCCCGTTCCCGTACGGACCGTCTTCCTGTCCCCACGTTCTGGTACTGGCAGCCATCGCGACTGCAGTCGGCGCAGGTTCGTTGGCGGCTCAGGACGCTGCAGCGCCGCGGGTCGAGAAGATCGTCATGGAGCCGGATTCGCTGGTGATCGCCGTCGGTGAGCGGGCGCCGATCTATGTGACGGCGCTGGATGCGTCCGGGAATCCGGTGGCGGACCCCGACATGATGGTGTGGATGCAGGGAGCAGAGGCGTCCGTGGACCAGGCCGCGGGCATCGTAACCGGAGTCCGGCCGGGCGAGACCGTGATCGAAACGCGCATCCGGCGCTGGGCGCCGGGACGAATCGGGTACGAAGACCTGAAGGCCTACACGCACGTGGTCGTACGCCACCCGCCGGTCGAGCAGGTCGAGATTGATGCCGGATCCGGGGAGATCTACGTCGGGACACGCGAACGGCTCGCCGCCCGCGCGTCGTCATCTGGCGGCGTCAGGGAGGACGCTCCCATCCGCTGGTCATCCTCCGACCCGGAGGTGCTCGAAGTCGGCCCGGCGGGACTCGTGTACGCGAACCGGACCGGCACGGCCCGGCTCACGGCGGCTGCGGACGGCGCGTCCGGCACGACCGAGATCCGGGTGGTCGAGAACCCGATCCGCACGCTCGTGGTCGAGCCCGCCTCGGCGTCCGTGCGGGTGGGCGACGTGCTGCGTCTGACCGCCGGCGCGCTGGACGACGACAAGCACCCGGTCGCCGGCGGCACCGTGCACTGGAGCTGGGAAGCCCTCGAGACCCAGCCGTTCGACGCGCTGCAGGTCGACGCGGATGACGGACGCACCGGCGTGATCGTTCCGAACGAGCCCGGCCTGTATCGCGTCACGGCGCAGATCGGGGGCATGTGGCACGACGTGCTGGTCCGCGCGCTGCCACGGCCGCCCAGGCGTGAGATCAGCCTCGTGGCGCACGGCGTCGTCCCGACCGGCCAGGCGACCACCGATTTCTGGGCATTCGAGGGGCAGGATGGGCGGGACTACGTGTACACCGGCACCTACCACGGAAGCCTGATGTACGCCTGGGACGTCAGCGATCCGGCGGGTCCGGTGATCGTGGACTCGCTCGAATTCGACGGACGGCGGGTGAACGACGTGAAGATCAACGACGCCCGCTCCCTGGCCGTGGTGACCAGCGAGCACGCATCGGATCGGAAGAACGGGATCACGGTGCTCGACATCACCGAACCCTCCCATCCTCGCAAGCTCAGCCATTACACGGAGGGCCTCACGGGAGGCGTCCACAACACCTGGATCGTGGACGACCTCGTGTACGCGGTCCACTACGGTACGCGCGCCGTTCACATCATCGACATTTCGGACCCGAGTGCGCCGACTGAGGTCGGGCGCTGGCAGCTGCCGAACGCTGATCGGTTCCTGCACGACGTGACCGTGCTCGACGGCTACGCATACCTGTCCTACTGGAATGATGGCGTGGTGATCATCGATATCGGCGCCGGCACGCACGGCGGCACGCCCACCGAGCCGACGCTCGTATCGCAGTACGCCTACAGCTACCGGCTGGGCTCCGAGAGCTATGCGAACACCCATCACGCGATCAGATACGGCGACTACGTGTTCACGGGAGACGAGATCTTCGGCTGTGCGGAATGCGTCAACGGTCCGCGAGGCTACATCCACGTGATCGACGTCAGCGATATCGACCATCCCCGGAAGGTCGCGTGGTACCGCGTCCCGGAAGCAGGATCACACAACCTGTGGGCCGAGGATGACAGGCTCTACGTCGGATACTACCAGGCAGGCCTGCGCGTGGTGGACATCTCCGGCGAGCTGCGCGGCGACCTGTACCGGCAGGGCCGGGAGATCGCCTGGTACATGACCGAGGATGGAACCGGCAGCTTGCCGAATGCGACCGACACCTGGGGCGCGCAGCCGTTCAAGGGGAAGATCTACGCTTCGGATAGCGCGTCCGGTCTGTGGATCGTCGAGATGGAGGACGAGCCGCCTCTCGTCCCCTGATTTCGTTCCGCGCGGGCTGGCCGGGCCGTGCAGGGCGCGACCGACTCAGTCGAACAGTCCGTCCGGTACGGGCCGGCCGGGAAACGGGACCTCGTTGGTGATCGCGGCCACGCGCCATTCTCCGTCCAGGCGAATGAGCGAGAAGTTGTCCACGCCCTGGTTGCCACCGCCGTCCGGAATCTTCGCTTCGTACAGCACCCATACCTGCGCCATGTCGCCGAACTCGGTTGACTTGAGATCGAGGATCGTCTCCTTGAACCCCTTCTCGGTCACTTGCGGCGTTCGATAGAACTCATCGAAGTCCTCGATGAATCCATCCAGCGTCAGCACGCTCATGGCGTCGCGGGAGCTGCGCAGAATGATCAGCGCCTCGGGAATGAACAGGGCCCGCACCGGCTCCCAGTCCGGGACCCGGCCCGCTTCGGCGCTGATGATGTCGTACAGGTCACGGACGGTCGCCTCGGCGCTCGGGGCGTTGGCGGCCTCACCGGTATCCTGAGCGAACAGCGGCATGGCCAGCAGGAGAGCAACGAAAGCGGCGATCATCGGGACACGGCGGAGAGTCTTCGACATGAATTCCTCCCGGAGAAGGGCCCGGCGAAGAGCCGTCCTGAATCAGTTCACCAGGAATGCACGCTGCAAACATGCTCCCGCGTCCACCCCGCGCGCCACCGGCCGGGCAGGCCGGCCGATCCGTATCCACCCGTCTGGAGTGGTCCCCGGAATCCAGTCGATAGTATCCTTGCTCGTATGTCGGCCACGCCGGTGCCAGCGGCCGGGACTTCGCGCCTCCTCTTTCCAGGAACTAGAGAATGTCAACGGAATTCGGATTTCTCGACCAGGTCCACCGGGCGTTCAACCAGGCTGCGGCGCTGACGGACCTCGACGAGGGACTGCTGGCGCAGATTCGAACCTGCAACAGCGTGTATCGGCTGACCTTTCCGCTGAAGCGTGACGACGGGTCGATCGAAGTGATCGAGGCGTGGCGGGCCGAGCACAGCCAGCACAAGCTCCCGACCAAGGGTGGAATCCGATTCAGCATCGGAGTTACCGAAAACGAGGTAATGGCCCTCGCTGCCCTGATGACCTTCAAGTGCTCGGTCGTGGACGTCCCGTTCGGCGGCGCCAAAGGCGGGATCAAGATCGACCGCAGCAAATACTCGGCCGGTGAGCTCGAGCGGATCACGCGTCGCTACACCTACGAATTGATCAAGAAGCGCTTCA
>JAENXO010000361.1 GCA_016649455.1 Gemmatimonadota bacterium
ACGTAATTCCGGGCCACGAAAACCAGTTGTGGTTCAAGATGGATTCGGTCGGGGTGTTCCCGGGCCAGTGTGCCGAATTCTGCGGCCTGTCACACGCCCTGATGAAGATGGAGATGGTGTCGGAGAGCGCGGCGGATTTCGCCGCCTGGGTGGCCCTGCAGCAACAGCCAGCGCTCGGCACGGGAGACACGGCCCCACCGGCAGAGCCGGAGGAGGTCGCCGAGGGGGAAGAGGCGCCGGAACCGCAGGCCGATTCGCTCGATCCCGAGCTGCGAGCGGTTCTGGATGCTGGGAACCAGGCGTTTCTCGGGTCCGGCTGCATCGCCTGTCATCGCATCGACGGAACGGTAGCCGCAGGGGTCCTTGGCCCTGACCTGACGCACGTCGGCAGCCGCAGGACGATCGCGGCAGGGATTCTCGAGAACACACCCGAGGAGATGGCCCGCTGGATTCGGAACCCGTCGGCGGTCAAGCCCGGGGCCCTCATGCCCACGCTGAACCTGGATGAGGACACGATTCGGACTCTCGTGGCCTACCTCGAGAGCCTGAAGTAGGAGCGATGATCCGAATGTCAGTCACTGACGATGCCACCGGCACGAACCCGGTCCACGAGGGCACCTACTCCGGTGGTCTGTGGAGCTGGGTCACGACGGTCGATCACAAGCGGATCGGCATCATGTATGCCGTGTTCGCGTTCTTCTTCTTCTGTGTCGGGGGACTGGAAGCGCTCCTCATCCGGCTCCAGCTCGGAACACCGGAGAGTACGCTGATCGACCCGGACCTGTACAACCAGCTGTTCACCATGCACGGCACGACGATGGTGTTCCTGGCCGTCATGCCATTGTCCGCGGCGTTCTTCAATTTCCTCGTACCGTTGCAGATCGGCGCCAGGGACGTGGCTTTCCCACGGCTCAATGCGTTCAGCCTCTGAGTCTTCGTGTTCGGAGCCCTGTTCCTCAACTCCAGCTTTCTGTTCGGAGGCGGGCCGGACGCCGGCTGGTTCGGGTACGCGAACCTGACATCGACCCAATACTCACCGGGCATGCGGATCGATTTCTGGGTGCTGGGACTGCAGATTCTCGGTGTAAGTTCGATCGCCGCTGCGCTGAACTTCATCGTGACGATCATCAACCTTCGGGCACCAGGCATGTCGCTGATGCGGATGCCCCTGTTCACCTGGATGACCTTCGTCACTTCGTTCCTGCTGATTCTCGCCTTCCCGGCGATCACGGTCGGACTCGTGCTGCTGCTGTTCGATCGGACCTTCGGTACATCGTTCTTCAATCCGGCTGCCGGCGGTGACGTTCTTCTGTGGCAGCACCTGTTCTGGATCTTCGGACATCCGGAGGTCTACATCCTGCTGCTGCCGGGACTTGGTGTCATATCTGAGGTCATCCCGACATTCAGCCGAAAGCCGCTGTTCGGCTATCCGTTCGTGGTCTACTCGGGAATCCTCATCGCATTCCTCGGATTCGGCGTGTGGGCGCATCACATGTTCGCGGTCGGGCTCGGCCCGATCGGGAATACGGTGTTCTCTGCGACTACGATGTTGATCGCCATTCCGACCGGAGTGAAGATCTTCAACTGGATCGCGACCATGTGGGGTGGATCGCTCCGCTTCAAGACGCCGCTGTACTTCGCAGTCGGGTTCATCGCGATGTTCATCATCGGGGGACTGTCTGGAGTCATGCACAGCTCCGCGGCCGCCGACCTGCAGCAGACGGATTCCTACTTCGTGGTCGCGCACATTCACTACGTGCTGTTCGGCGGCGTGATCTTCGCGCTGTTCAGCGGCATCTACTACTGGTTTCCGAAGATCACCGGAAAGATGCTGAGCGAGGGAATCGGGAAGGCACACTTCTGGTTGATGCTGATCGCGTTCAACCTGACGTTCTTCCCGCAGCATTACCTCGGTATGCACGGCATGCCGCGCCGGACGTTCACCTACCAGGAGGGTCTCGGGTTCGAGGCGATGAACCTGATGTCCACGATCGGCTCGCTCGTACTCGGGTTTTCGATCTTGATCTTCCTGTGGAACGTGTTCCACAGCCTCCGGAAGGGGGAGTCGGCCGGCCCGGACCCGTGGGGCGGCGCAACACTGGAGTGGGCGATCGACTCACCGCCTCCACATTACAACTTCAGGGTCGAACCCGTGGTGCACAGCCGGGATCCGTTGTGGGTGGAGGGTGGCCTCGACGTGGACGTCAATGATCCCACAGCCCCGGAGCCGCACATGCCGAGCCCGTCGTTGTGGCCCTGCATCCTGGCATTCGGGCTGCTGGTCGTGGCGATCGGTGCTGTCTCGAAGACCCTGCCGGTCGTACTGGCCGGAGCCGGGGTCGTTGTCGTGGCGATATACGGCTGGGCGTTTCAGCCGCTAGAGCGTTAGACGAGAGGAACCATCGTGAGTGAAACCGCCGCGGCCTCCGCGGAGATGCACCATACGTCGACCGGGCTTCCGAATCGCAAGCTGCTGATGTGGGCGTTCATCGGGTCGGAGTGCATGCTGTTCGGCTCGCTGATCATCACGTACCTCGTGTACCGGGGACGCAGCATCGTGGGACCGTACCCGGAGGAATTGCTCAACATTCCGTTCATCACGGTCACGACGTTCGTGCTCCTGATGAGCAGCCTGACGATGGTCCTCGCGCTCGCCGCCGTGCAGCGGAACGACATGCGGCAGGGCAAGCTGTGGCTCCTGATGACGGCGCTGCTCGGTCTCGTGTTCCTTTCCGGCCAGGTGTACGAGTTCTCGCACTTCGTGCACGAGGGCCTGGGTCTGACAACGAATCTTTTCGGGGCGAGTTTCTTTCTCCTCACAGGTACGCACGGAGCGCACGTTCTCGTCGGGGTGATCTGGCTCTTGTCCCTGTTCGTGCTCGCGGTCGGCGGGAGGCTCACGAGCGCGAATGCGGAGACGGTCGAGATCACGGGACTCTACTGGCATTTCGTGGACGTCGTGTGGATCGTCCTGTTCACGATCATCTATCTGCTGGTCTAGGAGAGGCAGGGATGGAAGACTCCACTGCGGAACACGCCCACGCGAGCGTCAAGACGTATCTCGTCGTCGCTGCTGTGCTGGGGATCATCACGGCGGCGGAAGTGTCGATCTTCTACATTGAGGCGCTGAGGCCGGTTCTCGTTCCACTGCTGCTGACGTTGTCAGCGGCCAAGTTCACTCTCGTCGTCAGCTTCTTCATGCACCTGAAGTATGACTCGAAGATCTTCCGTGGTCTGTTCGTCGGGCCGCTGGCGGTCGCAGTCGTCATCATCGTGGCGATGCTCGCGCTGTTCGGCGTATTCG
>JAENXO010000362.1 GCA_016649455.1 Gemmatimonadota bacterium
CAACTCGGCAAGCGCGGTTCCCAGGGCCACCAGTCCCATCTCCCGGAGATCTTCGATCTCGGGGGGTGCCGGGCCCACCGCTCCTCCGAGATAGTGGTCCTCTTCGTCACCCGGAATCGCACCGAACGCCGGATCCACCGCCACGACGGAATGGCCGCGGCTGCGTAACGCCTCGACCACGGCCCGGCCGGACGCGAGCGACACCTTGCGCTCTTCGCTCGTTCCCCCGAGCAGGACGGCTACTCGCATCGCGTTCAACCTCTCCTCGCGGCTTCGGCCTCGAGCACTTCCGACAGCCCGTTGAGCCGCAGCCAGTCTTCGTCGAACACCTTCGACAGGTATCGTTCCCCGGTGTCACACAGCAGGGTCACGACACACGAATCGGGATCATCCAGCTCCCGCGCCACGTCGATCGCCACCTGGACGATCAGCCCGGTCGAGGCCCCCGCCAGCAATCCCTCTTCGCGCGCGAGGCGTCTCGCCATCGCGAATGCCTCTACATCGGTCACGGTGCGGAATTCATCGATCCACTCGAAATGGAGGGTCGGAGAAATCTTGTCGTTTCCGATACCCTCGACGAGGTACGGCGTGTCAGCGCCCTTCACGCCGGTGCGTGAGTACTCGGCATAAATCGAACCGACCGGGTCACCAGCCACGACCCGGACCGAACGGTTCTTCTCCTTCAGGAAGCGCGCGGTTCCGCTGATCGTGCCTCCCGTCCCCGGCGACGCGACGAAGTGAGTCACGGCTCCCGCTGTCTGCTCCCAGATCTCCGGACCGGTCGTGAGGTAGTGCGCCTCGGGATTCTCCTGGTTGTAATGCTGGTTCGCCATGAACGCGCCGGGCGTCTCCCGCGCGATCCGTGTCGCCACGTTGACATAATAGTCCGGGTGGTCGGGTGAAACGTCGGAAGGTGTAACGATTACCTCGGCCCCGAATGCACGCAGAAGCCTGATCTTCTCCGCGCTCATCTTCTCGGGAATCGTGAAAATGCACCTGTATCCCCGCACCGCAGCTACCATTGCCAGTCCGATCCCGGTATTCCCCGACGTCCCCTCAACGACGGTTCCGCCGGGACCGAGGAGGCCCTCTCGCTCGGCTGCGTCGACCATCGCAAGGCTGATCCGGTCCTTCACGGAACCACCCGGATTGAACGACTCCGCCTTGATGAACACGGGAGTGCGGATCCCTTCCAGAACTCGATTCAGCCGGATGAGCGGAGTCCACCCGATCGTGCTGAGTATGCTGTCCAGAGGTCCAGCGACCGCATGCTCAGGGGAGGGTTCGGTCATCGGCGGCTACCTCTCCGGGAAGTGGGTATATCACGGGCAGCCGACCCCAGATCGGAACTGCCTCACCGCCCTGCTCGGCGGGGCGATACAAGAGCTTGGAGGAGTTCGCCACGGCCGCCGAATCGAGCAGCTTGTGGCCGCTCGACTGCAGGACGATGGCCGAGTCGACAGTGCCGTCGGCGTCGATCATGATTTTCAACACCGTGGTCCCGCCGATGCCATCCTCCCAGGCACTGCGGGGAAACTCGAACACGTCGCCTCTGATGGCCGCCGGGGGCCGCAACGGCCCGTCTTCGAGTCCGAGGCGAAGCCCGACCCGGTTCGGATTTACGGTATCAGCACAGCCGACGAGGGTGACGCAGGTAGCCGCGACCAGCGCTCCGCTTCGCCAGGGCCTGCTCACCGGTCTTCCTCGACCATTCGCTTCAACTCGTTCACCAGCATGAGCGCATCCATCGGAGTGAGCCGGTCGACATCCACTGCCGCGATCTTCTCTGACAGTGCGGGGTCGCGCCCGCCGAACAGCGACAGCTGGTCCCGGGCGCGATCCACCAGGTGTGCCAGCCGCGTTCCACCGTCCGGACCCTCTTCGAGTTCGTGGAGCACTTCGAATGCCCGATCGATCACGGGGCGCGGCACTCCGGCCAGCCGGGCCACATGCACTCCATAGGACCGATCACATCCTCCCGGCTCGAGTCTTCGCAGAAACACGATGTCGTCCCCGGTCTCCCGCACGGCGACGTTCCATGCGCCAACCCCGGGAAGCGAGTCCGCCAGCTCGACGAGCTCGTGGTAGTGGGTAGCAAAGACGGTCCGCGCTCCCACCCGTTCGTGTATGTACTCCGTCACCGCCCAGGCGATCGCGACGCCGTCATAGGTCGAAGTCCCGCGACCGATCTCGTCGAGCAGAATCAGACTCCGGTCGGTGGCTCCGTTGAGGATCGTGGCCGTCTCCGTCATCTCGACCATGAACGTGCTCTGACCGCGCGCGAGACTGTCTGATGCGCCGACCCGGGTGAACAAGCGATCGCACAGCCCGATCCTCGCCCGATCGGCGGGTACGAACGAACCGACCTGGGCCATCAGGACGATCAGACCAACCTGGCGAAGTACCGTCGACTTCCCGGCCATGTTCGGCCCGGTGAGCACCATCACGAACTCGTTGAGGTCCAGCGCGATATCGTTGGGGATGAAGTCCTCCCTGGCGATCCGCTGCTCGACCACCGGGTGACGACCGGCTTCGATCTCGAGACCGAACTGGTCAGTCACTTCGGGGCGGACATACCGGTCCCGCTCGGCGCTCTCCGCCAGTGAGGCGTGGACGTCCAGCTCCGCCAGCCGCTCCGCCGCGTCCTGGATCCGTGACACCTGCTCGGCGAGGCGTTCGCGCAATTCTCGGAACAGCTCCGCTTCGACCTCGGCAATGCGGGTCTCCGCATCGAACACCTTCGCTTCCCACTCCTTGAGTTCCGGAGTGATGAACCGCTCCGCGTTCGCCAGGGTCTGTTTGCGTTCGTATCGCTCGGGAACCCGGCCGAGGTTCGACCGAGTGACTTCGATGTAGTACCCGAACACCTTGTTGTAGCCGACCTTCAGGCTGTCGATGCCGGTGGTATTCCGCTCATCGGTCTGCAATCTGGCGATCCAGTCGACAGCCCCGTCCCGCGTGGCCCGCAGCTCGTCCAGCTCACGATCGTACCCGGTCCGTATCACCCCACCGGCCGACAGGGCTACGGGCGTGTCGGGATCGATCGCGGCATCGATCTGCTGCCGGACATCGGACAGGGGATCGAAACCCGAAGCGATGGTCTGCAGCTGGGGTGCGATCGACGGCGCTATCGTTTCATCGACAGCCGGAAGCGGATCGAGAGACCGACCGAGGCTCAACCTCTCCCGCGGGGCGACGCGTCCCAGGGCAACCCTGGTCGCAAGTCGCTCGAGATCCCGCACCGCACCGAGTGCCGTCCGCAACTCGCGGCGGCGAGCGCGTTCCTCCACGAGCTCCGCCA